>JALYTZ010000099.1 GCA_030854025.1 Vulcanimicrobiota bacterium | reverse complement strand
GGCCCGCCAAGCACTAACAGTCGAAGACCCCAACTACTACCGCTCCTGGATTCAGTAAAGTCAGCCGCGGCGGTTGGTGCTGCCTAACATCGAGATGACGCCCCAGGCGGCTACGGTTACCACGGCGGCTGCTATTTCGCGCCAGACGAAAGCGTTGCGGGCGTTGGTTTTCTGGTCGGCGGCGGCCGTCGCAACAACGGCGGCGCCAATCGGCGTGAGCGGCGTCGCGTGATACGGGTTCTGCATGAGTTCGGCCGAATGTTTGAATGCGAGCACGTTCGCAAGCGTCAGGCCGAGAAAAAGAATCAGCGCGATTAAGGCCATACGCATGATGCGACTATTCCCCGGCCGCGCCGATCCTACCGCGAACCCGTCCGAATCCGATTCGGCGAGCGCCGGGCCGCTCGCAATATCCGCGCAGCGTGATGACGTCGCCGTCTTCGAGAAAGGCGCGCGTTTCGCCGTTAGCCAGCTTTAGCGGTTTCGTGCCGCGCCAGGTGCGTTCGATAAGACTTCCGACACTCGTTTCCGTCGGCCCGGAAATCGTTCCCGAGGCGTAAAGATCTCCCGGTCGTGTCGCCGTGCCGTTGATCGTAACGTGCGCTAACTGCTGCGCCATGTTCCAGTACATGTGCTTGAAATTCGATGTCGCCACAAGCGCAGACTCGTCGCCGTTCGCGCGCATGCGTTCGGTTTCGAGCAGTACCTGCAGCGTTACATCGTAATTCCACGCACCTTCCGTGCGCAGATACGGCAGCGGCGCCGGCGACTGCACGGGTCCCTCGACGCGAAACGGTTCGAGTGCATCGAGCGTCACGATCCACGGCGATACGGACGTTGCGAACGACTTGCCGAGAAACGGCCCGAGCGGCTGATATTCCCAGGCTTGGATGTCGCGCGCGCTCCAGTCGTTCACGAGCACCAACCCGAAGATGTGTTCGCGCGCGTTACGTGCCGGAATCGCCGAGCCCAACGCATTGCCGGGTCCGGTGATAAAGCCCATTTCAAGTTCGATATCGAGCATCCGCGACGGCCCGACGGACGGTTCGCTCGCGTCGGGCGTTTTCCGTTGTCCCGCGGGACGCGCAATCGGCGTACCGTCGATAACGATCGTGCTCGACCGCCCGTGATAGCCGATCGGAAGCCAGCGCCAATTCGGCATGAGCGGTTCGCCGTCGGGCCGGAAAATTTTACCGAGATTGGTCGCATGCTCGAGTGACGAGTAAAAGTCAACGTAGTCGCCGATTGCAACCGGCACGTGCATGCGCGCGCCGTGCTGCGGCACGAACATCGCATCCCGGTCGGAACGATCGCGCAACTCGCTGGAATCGGCGGCGAGCAAATCGCTCAGGCGTTGTCGCATCGCGCGCCAGGTCGCGCCACCGGCGGCCGCAAGCGCGTTAAGCGTGGAAGCCTGCAGAACAGCCCGCTCGGCGACATTGTCGAAAAGACCCGCGCCGGCACACGCATGCAGATCGAGAATGCGATCGCCGATCGCAACGCCGATGTGCGGCCGCTTCTCCGCGTGGCTGAACACCCCGTACGGCAAGTTTTCAATCGGAAAATCCGAGTCGGCATCCACGTCGACCCACGAATGCACGGCGGACGTGATCACTGCGGGCGCTCGAGCATGCGCAGCCCGATCAAATCGTCGACCGGCTCGTCAAAGCTGCAGCTTCCATATCCGATAAACGCTTCGCGACGCGCGCGCTGAATCTGCTCGGTCGTCACGCGCCGCCCGGCGCACTGCATGCCGTCGGCGTCGAACGTAAATGCGCCGGCGTCCTCGAGCGAGAGTGCCGCGCACACTGCATCATCGTCCGCGCCGCTAATCGCAAACACGGCCGCGGCGAGAACATTGAGGAAGCCGTGCATGGTGAATCCTGCTGCCTCGTTGTGGTGACGTAGCGGATGATGCAGCCCGGCCGTCGCTTTGAACGGCACCGTTTCTGCGGCAGCCGCACGAATGAACTCCGCAAGCGCCTGCGGCGAGGGCACGTTGTCGGCGGTGACGCCGCCGCAGCGCACTTTCGCCCGCAGTCCGTGACGCGCGAGCGCGAACATCGCGCCGCCAAGCAATTCACCTTCAGTCTTCGCCGGGAGTTCCAGAAACGCAGGCACGTCCCGCAATCCCGCGGCCTGCACCAACATCGCAAACTGTCCGATCGATGCGTCGTGCGTTTCACGCCGCGTTGCCAGCGCGGGCAGCGGCGCCTCCAACGTCTCGATCGCAATTCGCTTTTCGCTGGACCGCAGGGCCGCAATCCGCGCGAGCAGCGCTTGCGCGTTCCCGAACCAGGCGCGCGGATCGCTCCCGGCATCCACGATGACGCTCGCTGCGAGCGGCGGTTCGGCGACGAGCTGCGGGCTCGCAAGCAGCTCTTCGAGCCGGCCGGCCGGAACGATGAATCGCCCGAGCATCCAGGCAAACGCGCCGCGCCGGCTTTTCTCGTACTCCGCAAGCGCGGCGTCCATATCCAGCTTGGCCGGCGGGAACAGGCCGGCGTAGTCGATCAGCGACGAAAACGCCGCGCGCACCGAAGCAAAGTGAGGGGAGAGAGCGGTCATACAAAGGAGAGTTCGCAGGTCGGCCGCCAAGTGCATCCCCTATGACAACGATGACTTCGCAGCAGACCAATCCGCTGGCCCGCATCGACTGGGACCATCTGGAGTTTTACGTCGGCAACGCCAAACAAGCCGCATACTACTACTGCTCGGCGTTCGGGTTCGAACGGGTCGCGTATGCCGGACCGGAAACCGGCGTCATGGATCGGGTTTCGTACCTGCTGGTTCAAAACGGTCTGCGCTTCGTGATCACGGCGAGCCTGCGCCCGGGCGATGCGATCGCGCAGCACGTCGCATTGCACGGCGACGGCGTCAAAGACGTTGCGATCGCCGTCCACGACGCTCGCGCCGCATTCGAACGCGCGATTGCCGGCGGCGCGAAAGCGATTCTCGAACCCACCGAATTCAAGGACGAGCAGGGCACCGTCGTGCGCGCCACGATTGCGACGTACGGCGAGACCGTTCACAGTTTCGTGCAGCGCGACGACTACCGCGGAGTGTTTCTTCCAGGATTCGTTGCCGAAGGCAACGGCCCGTCATCGGCGCAGAAACCGCAGCTGCAGTACATCGACCACTGCGTCGGAAACGTCGGCTGGGGCGAGATGGATCTCTGGGGCGACTTCTACTCGAAGGTATTCGGCTTTTCGCAGCTCGTGTCGTTCGACGATACCGACATCTCGACCGAATATACCGCGCTGCGCTCGAAGGTGATGACCGACGCCGACCACCGCGTGAAGTTTCCGATCAACGAACCGGCGCACGGCAAAAAGAAGTCCCAGATCGAGGAATATCTCGACTTCTACAAGGGCGCGGGCGTGCAGCACGTCGCGATCCGCACCGACGACATCATCGCGACGATCCGCGCCCTCAAAGGTAACGGCGTCGAATTTTTAGATACGCCCGACAGTTACTACGACGACCTCGAAGCGCGCGTCGGTCAGATTGACGAAGCCACCCAAATGCTGCGCGACCTGCGCATTCTGGTCGATCGCGACGACCTCGGGTACATGCTGCAGATTTTCACCAAGCCGCTCCAGGATCGTCCGACCGTCTTTTTCGAAATCATTCAGCGCAAAGGAAGCTTGAGTTTCGGAAAAGGCAATTTCAAAGCGCTCTTCGTTTCGATCGAAAAAGAGCAAGAGAAACGCGGCACGCTCTAGTGGCGTACTAGCATGCCGGTCACCGTCGATGCCGTGATGCTCGAAGCGCGTGCCGGCGCGCTGGCCAAGCGGTCGATCAAAACGAGCGCGAAAGTTGCGGGCATTCGCCTCGCAATTCAGTGCATGGACCTCACGACGCTTGAAGGCAAAGATTCGTTCGGGCGCGTGGAATCGCTGTGCGCGAAAGCGATGCATCCGGCTCCGCATTTGGCCGACGTGCCGAGCGTTGCCGCGGTCTGCGTGTATCCGAACTTGGTAGCGGTTGCCAAGGCAGCCCTGCGCGGAAGCTCGGTAAAAGTAGCTTCGGTCGCGACGGCGTTTCCGAGCGGTTTGTCGGCGCTCGAAGTTCGCCTGGCGGATACGGCGGCGGCGGTCGCATCCGGAGCTGACGAGATCGATATGGTCATCGATCGAGGCGCATTTCTTTCCGGTAAGGATCAGCAAGTCTGCGATGCAATCGTCGCCGTTAAACGGGTATGCGGCGGGGCGAAGCTCAAGGTGATCCTCGAAACCGGCGAACTGGGAAGTTACGATGCCGTTCGCGCCGCCAGCGATCTCGCACTGGACGCCGGTGCCGACACGATTAAAACTTCGACCGGCAAAGTGAGTACGAATGCGACGTTCCCCGTGGCCGTCACGATGTGTGAAGCGATTCGCGATCACGCCCGGCGCACCGGCCGGCGAGCGGGCCTGAAGGTTGCCGGGGGCGTGCGTACGACAAAACAGGCGCTTACGTACCTGGTCATCGTCAAAGAAACACTCGGTGAAGATTGGCTCACGCCCGACCTGTTCCGGATCGGCGCCAGTTCGCTTCTCGATGATTTACTGATGCAGTACGAGAAAGAGCAAACGGGCAGCTACGCCGGTCCCGACTATTTTCCGAAGGACTAACCGATGGCAATCTTCGACTACGCTCCCGCACCGGAAACCACGAAGGCCGGACTGCGCGAGCGCTACGGGCTCTTCATCAAGGGCACGTGGACCGCGCCGGAGGAGCGCGGGTACTTCGACACGATCGATCCGTCGAACGAGAAGCGCTTGGCCGAGGTTGCCTATGCCGGCGCTGCCGACGTCGACCGCGCGGTTCGCGCGGCGCGCAAAGCCTACACGAAATACTGGCGCAAAATGCGGCCTGCACAGCGCGCAAAGTACATCTTCCGGATTGCGCGCGCGATCACCGAACGTTCGCGCGAGTTAGCCGTGCTCGAAACGATGGACGGCGGCAAGCCGATCAAGGAATCGCGCGACTTCGACATCCCTGCGGCGGCCGCGCACTTCTTCTACTACGCCGGCTGGGCCGACAAGCTCGAATGGGCGATGCGCGCCGGCGAAACGCCGTGCCCGATCGGGGTTGCCGGCCAGATCGTGCCGTGGAATTTCCCGCTGCTCATGGCCGCGTGGAAGCTCGCTCCGGCATTGGCCTGCGGTAACACGGTCGTCCTCAAGCCTGCCGAAACGACGCCGCTCACCGCGCTTGCGCTCGCGCAGATCATCCAAGAGGCAGATCTGCCGCCCGGCGTCGTTAACGTGATCACCGGCGACGGCGCGACCGGCGCGGCGCTGGTCAATCATCCCGACGTCGACAAGATCGCCTTTACCGGATCCACCGAAGTCGGCAAGGCCATTGCGCGCGCGGTCGCGGGTACCGGCAAGCGCATCACGCTCGAATTGGGCGGCAAAGCCGCGCACATCGTTTTTGCCGACGCGCCCATGGATCAGGCAGTCGAGGGCGTCATCAACGGAATCTACTTCAATCAAGGTCACGTTTGCTGTGCCGGCTCGCGCCTGTTCGTGCAAGAAAACGCGCACGACGAAATGGTCGCGCGGCTCACCGAGCGGTTGCAGACGATCCGGCTCGGCGACCCGCTCGATAAAAACACCGACATCGGCGCGATCAATTCGCGCGTGCAGCTCGACCGCATCATCGAGCTGGTGCATAGCGGCGTCGAAGCCGGCGCGACGCTCGTGCAGCAGTCGTGCGCGCTTCCCGAACGCGGATTCTACTTTCCGGCGTCGTTTTTCACGAACGTGCAGCAATCGCACCGGATCGCGCGTGAAGAAATTTTCGGGCCGGTGCTCTCGATCCTGACGTTTCGCACCCCCGAAGAGGCGATCGAAAAGGCGAACAACACGCCGTACGGTCTTTCAGCCGGCGTTTGGACGGATAAAGGCAGCAAGAACATGTTCGTCGCATCGCAGTTGCGCGCGGGCGTCGTGTGGTGCAATACCTTCAATCAATTCGATCCGTCATCGCCCTTCGGCGGGTATCGCGAATCGGGTTTCGGTCGCGAGGGCGGCGTGCACGGCCTGCGCGAGTATCTCGCACACGCATAGCCGTGTCTGACGAAGATCGTTTCCTCCAACTCGTCGAAGCGCTGCGCTTAAGCGAACATCGATTCCGCGCGCTTTATGACAACAACGCCAATGCCGTGCTGATCGTCGATCGGGAGGGCATCATCCTCGATGCTAATCCAGCCGCCTATCGCATCGGCGGCCGCACGCAAGACGAAGTCATCGGGCAGCATTTCATCGCCCCGCGAAACGAGGCGCACTGGCAGCGCCTAAAAGGGTTCTTCGATCGCGCGCTCGCCGGCGAATCGGTGTCGTTCGACACGACGAGCGTCACCCGCTCCGGGGCGTCGCTCGATCTCGAAGCGATGATCGTGCCGCAACTCACCGACGGAACGGTTAGCGGCGCGTTCATCGTGCTGCAGGACGTGACCGCGCGAAAAACGGCCGAAACGCACGCGGAACGGCAGGCCGAACACATCCGCGATCTCTATTTCATCGCCATCAGCGGCGATTCCGAATCGCGGCTGCATGCAACGCTGGCAATGGGCGCCCGCATTTTCAACGCGGTTACCGGTGCGATCGTCGACACGCGCGCGGCTCCGCCTGCGCTCGAAGTGCGCTACGATAGCGGCGAATCATCGGTTTCGGATGAGACGCTTTTGCAGACGGCCGCGGCCGTTCCGGAAACCGGCGCAGCAATTGCCGAAACCGACACCGGCTTCGGTCTGCAGCTTTTTATCGGAAGCGAACCCTACGGCGTGCTAGTGTTCGAATGCGCGAATTCTCGCAATCACCGGCTTGACGCGGCCGATCGCGACTTGCTCGCGTTGATGGCCGTTCTTCTAGGCAGCGCGCTGGAACGACGCAGAAATCGAGCGCAGCTGCGGACCCTTGCATATTTTGACGCGTTGACCGGCCTGCCGAACCGCCCCCAGGTGCAGGAGCGGCTCCGTGAAGCGATCTCGAATGCTCAGGCGAGCGGCACGCACGTCGCCGTGTTGTTCTTCGATCTCGACCGCTTTAAAGACATCAACGACACGCTCGGCCACGCACTCGGGGATCGTCTGCTGCAAATGGTCGCGCAGCGACTGGTCGACATCGCGGGAAGCCTGGGAACGATCGCGCGAACCGGCGGCGACGAGTTCGTCATCGTGCTTCCCGGCTGCGCCGAAGTCGAGTCGAT
>JALYTZ010000028.1 GCA_030854025.1 Vulcanimicrobiota bacterium | reverse complement strand
CCCTTGGCCGTGAAGCATCCCGGTTTTCCCGTAGTAACTCAAGCGATCGCACACGAGCTTCATGCCGCTGCTCGACCGTGCGTGAACGCCGCCGGTCATCACGACTTGCTTCGCCCGCTGGTCAACGGTGGTGACGGGCGCCGATGCAATCAGCGTCGAGCCGCTCTTATCGTAAAACGTCACCGTTGTCTGTTTGAATTGCGCGACCGTTTGCGAAGACGTATTTTCGAACACGGAAGACTTTGCGTGCAGTTCGTACAGCCGCCGGTTCCCTTGCTGCTGATAGGTCACGATCTGCTGTTTCGCCGATCCCTTGCCGACGATGCGAATCGGCATCGCCGTCGACGACGCCGTGGGAGTTGGGCTGGGCGCCGCGTCCGGAGGTGCCTGCGCCGGCCGCGGATTGCAGCCGGCAGCGCTAACGAGCGAAAACAGCAGCAGAAATCGTTTCATTGATGTTCCTCGGCAAGCCCATCGCTCGCACAGACCAGGGCCAAAGCCATGGCCGGAAGCCATAAGCCGAAAATCACTACGCTCACCGTATCGATGACGCCTTGCACCCAGGTTCCCACCAGTCCCGCCGCAACGGCGTATGCCAGCAGCTGATTCCCGCGCGGGGCCGTGCGCAGACGCTCGCGCAGTGCAACGATGAACCGCCACCAGGCATAGAGCACCGCGAGGACGCCGGCGAGACCCGTCTCCGCAAAAATAGTCAGCAGAAAGCTATGCGCGTGGAAAGCGGTAGCGTCGCCGTCGGGCATCCGCACCAATGGATAGATGCGCGCAAAGTTGAACGGGCCCACGCCGGTTAACGGAAACCGACGCATGATTTCAAGCGCCGCTTCCCAGATCGAAAGACGCGTGTAGTTTTCCGATGGATTGTGGTGCACGTTAAAGGCTACGAGTACCGCTGCGGCGCCCGCGACCAGTACGCCGAGCGCGTACCGGCGCCGCACGCGTTGCGTAAAAAAAACGAAGAACGCAACGGCCGCCGCGAAGCCCATCCAGCCGGCGCGCGAAAACGTCAGTACGAAAGCTCCGGCGCCGACGACGAGTGCGCTCCAGGCGAGTCCCCGCAGCCGCGCATCGCGCGCGACCTGCGCGATCCCGTACGCAATCGGCAAAAACACGATCAGGTATCCGGCCAGTTCGCCGGGCAAAATGAACGTGCCGATCGCGCGGCCGTGGCCGATGGTGTACTGACTTGCGGGCATGCGCGTGACGACCATTGCGATGGCCGCAAGCGATGCGATCGTTCCGGAAAGCAGAAAACTCCAAAAAATTGCGCCGGCTACACCGGGCGCGCGATAAAAACGCAAAATTGAAAGATGCCAAATCACCGAGAGTCCGAAGATGCCGACGAAAAGGCCTCCGCCGCGCGGATCCAGACCCAGCAGCGCTGCAAGCACCGCCGCGCCCAGCCAGAGCAGCAGCGGAACGAGCGTGGGCGGCCGCTCGCGCGGCGGCATCAACAGGCGAACGCAAGCATAGATCGCGATGCAGGCGACCAGCGCAAGCAGCGCGATCGATACCGGCGCGGGAACGAGCGAAACGCCCGGAATCGTTACCGCGGTCAGCGCGATGAACGACGGGAACAACGGCACCACGAAAAAGGTGAACGCCAGTGCCGCCGGCATGCTTTTTCTCAACAAGCTGCGCTGCTCGCGCGGGTTAAGTCCGCAATCTTTTGTGCGACCGCGGCGGCGCCGCCGGGCGGACCCATCCGTTCGCGTCCTATGGCACCCATTCGCAAGCGCCTCGGTGCATCGTCCAGCAATGCGCGCACTTCGCGCGCCGCGTCCGAGAGGTCGGCGGGCGTTACGTACAGCGCCTCGCCGAGAAGCCCGGCTTGGCGTTTGCGGTACCATGCATCTTTCTTTTCGTTCGGGCGGCCGAGGGCCACGACGGGTACTCCCCCGGCTGCCGCCGCTTCGTTGGCGGTGCCGGCTTGGCCCATAACGATGGTGGAGCGCGCGATCAGCGGCCCGATCCCGCCGCGCCAGGCGCGAATGACCACCCGATCGCCAACCGAAGCCACGAACGGAACGTCGGCGTCGTCGCACGCACGCACGCGCCACCCATCGGCCGTCAAATCGTTGCGGAAACGGGTCGCGTCCAACCCTGGAGCAATTGAGAGCAGTCCGCCGATCGCCGGCAGCTGTGCGGCGATCGCGCGCGCGACGCCGCACAGCGCAACCGCGTCGGCATACGCGGAGCCCGGACGGCTGCCTGGAAACAGGCCGATCGTCGGGGAGAATCCGACGATGGCACGATCCATCGCGGTGGCGTCCTCGCCCGAGTCGAGATCTGCGATTACGTTACCGGGCGCTTGCGCGGGCA
>JALYTZ010000024.1 GCA_030854025.1 Vulcanimicrobiota bacterium | reverse complement strand
ACGGAAAGGCTCGCCAGCACCACGGCCAGCAATGAGGCGAGCGTCTCCGATTTGCGCATCGTCAGTCCTACTTGTTCTTGAAGCGAGCCATCCGTTTTTCGTTGTATGAAGCGATGCCTTCTTTGGCATCTTCGCTTTTGAACAGGAGTGACTGAAGTTCGCGTTCGAGCGCGAGCGCGTCGTTGAGCGGCAGTTCGAGGCCGGTCTGGACGGCGCGTTTGATATGCCCTACGGCCATTGGCGCCTTGTTGGGCGTCGTGAACTGCTTCGCGTAGGTCATGATCTGCTCGCGGAAGCTCGCGGCGTCGCCTTCGAAGATGTCGCTTACGATGCCCCAGTCCAATGCCTGCTCGAAGCTGAACGTGCGGCCCGTCGCCATCAGTTCGATCGCGCGCGCTTTGCCGACCAGACGCGCTAAGCGCTGGGTTCCGCCGGTGCCGGGCAGAACGCCGAGCGCAACTTCCGGCAAGCCGATCTTTCCGGCGTCTTGGCGCGCGATTCGAATGTCGCAGGCCATGGCAATTTCGAGCCCGCCGCCGACCGTATGTCCGTTCAGCGCCGCGATAACGAGCTTCGGCGTCTGCTCGAGACGCGAAAGCGTTTCGTTCGCGTGCAGGCAGAACATGTATTTGAATTCGGGCGAAACCGAATTGAGCATCGCGATGTTGGCGCCGGCTGAAAAGAATTTCTCGCCTTTGCCGGTGATGACGATGACTTCGACGTCGTGATCGAAGCGCGCGTCGAGCACCGCCTCGTCGATCTGACGCATCATTTCGTGCGTGTACGTATTGGCCGGCGGATCGTCCATCTCGATGACCGCAACGTGCGCGTCCTTCGAATAATTGATCACGCCCTTGCCGTCAAATTGGCGCTTCTCGCGTCCGAAGGGCGTTTGCTGCGGCGTGCCGTTAACCGTGGTAGTCATCTTAAGCGCTCTTTCCTTTCGGAGCGATCCATTCCGGATTCGTGAAATAGTCTTGCAGCAGTGTGTCGTCGGCCGGAGTCGGAAGAACGCTCGGCGCGTACGCGTCCCATGCGTCCGCGCTCAGTTCCGAACCGTCGACGGCGAAGTGTTTGCTCGCGTATTCACCGATATTGCGGTTGAACCGCATGTCCGGCATCGCCAGCTTCACGGGTGACGTGCCGACCGCGTTTACGCGTTCGACCGTCTTAGCGCATTCGTCGTAAAACTGTCCGCGTGCCCGCTCGTTGAGATGCTCGCGATCGGCCTGCTCTTCGGTCACTTCATCTTCGTCCACCCGGCCTTTGATTCCCCACGCGTACGCCCACTGCGCCGAGCTTGAGTGATCGGTCCCGAACAGATCGAGCGAACCGGAAATCCACTTGTTGTAGTACTTCTGCTGAATTTCCGTAGGGATGATGCCGGCTTGAGCGATGCGGCGCAGTCCCGAAATTCCCGTCCCCATGTGGAACGATTCTTCGCGCAGCATCGCGAGCGTCGATTGCGCGAGCGGCGCAAAGCCCGAGTGCGAAAGCATCGAAAGCTGAAACTTGCCGTCGCGGTCCATGAAGTTCGTATACGCAAAGAAGTCGAGCCAGTGGATCACGTCTTCGTTGAAGGCATTGAGCAGCCGATTCTTCTTGCCGAAGGCGCGGCGCTCGAGCATCTTCTGCGCCTCGATTTTGCCGTCGTTCCCGAAATGATCGATCAGCAAATGGCACATCTGATATCCGTGACGAGTCTCCTCGACCATGATCCGCACGAGCGAGGCGAGATCGTACTCCGACGGCGCGTTGTTCACGAGGAACCGCTGCTGCTCGTTGGAAGCGAACTCCGTGTCTCCCTGATAGATGATCATATTCAGCAGCGCGTCGCGCATGCGCTGATCGGGTACTTCGAGAATCTTTTCCCAGCGGCGATCGCCCTTGAATTCGCCGAAATAAATCTCGTCGCTTTTGAGCGGATCGAACTTCGCTTCAAACGTATATCCGGGCATGAACCGGTCGATCAGGCTCTGATCCAAGCCGATGTCGCTCTGCCACTCCTTGAGCAGGTCCATCCAGTCATCGAAGGTTGAAACGCGCGCCATGCAATCCTCTCAATACCACGGCACATGCCCCGCTCCATGCGTGGCATGACGAAAATATCCGAAACCGTGACAATATCGTTATACTACGTCCGCACTCTAGAGGTGTCAATATGGCCGCAGCGGCACCCCGCCCGGTAACTCGTCCGAACTCGTTCATTTATACGCTCTACGGGGACTTTGTACACCGGGACGAGCGAACCAACAACGAGCTATGGGTCGGCAGCTTGATTCAGCTCATGGCCGAATTCGGGCTCTCGGAGCAAGCCGTGCGGCAAGCCGTCTCGCGGATGTCGCGTCAGGGCTGGCTGGTCGCTCGAAAACGCGGCAACCGTTCGTACTACGCGCTCACCGAGCGCGGCAAACGGCGCGTGGAAACCATCAGCCCCCGCATATACGGACCTGTCGTCGAGTGGGACGGACGTTGGCGCATGATGACGTATTCGGTCGCCGAGACAAACCGTGAATCGCGCGATCGCTTACGGAAAGACCTCACGGTCTTGGGCTGGGCGCCGCTCTCGGCATCGACGTGGATGAGCCCGGCCGATGCGATCGACGCGGCTCGCGCCGCCGCCGAATCAAACGGCGTGGTTGATAACGTCGATTTGTTCGTGGGCGAGTACCGCGGCCCACTGTCGGATCGCGCGCTGCTCGAGAAGTGCTGGGACTTGGCGGCAATCGGCGCGCAGTACGGCGAGTTCATTGCCGCATACGAACCGCGCCTAGCGGCCGAGCGCGATCACGACGGTCTGCAGCCCGAAGAGGCGTTCGTCGAACGCATGTGGCTCGTGCACGACTATCGCAAATTCACCTACGTCGATCCGGGCTTGCCGAGCACCCTGCTCCCCGCGCACTGGCCCGGCACCCTTGCCGCCAAACTTTTCCGCGATTACTATGCGGCAATCTCTACCAAGGCGGAGCATTTCTTCGATGCCGCGCTTGCCGGCTTTTAGCCCTTCGACTCACTCGTCGCCTTCGTGTAGGTGGAGGTGACAGCCGTCGTCCGCATCGGAGAGCACCTCGCGCGCTTCGTTTAATACGGCTTCGGAAACCGGTTCGGCATTCTCGATCGTACCGGCCGGCCCCAAAAATTCGATTTCGCTCCAGTCTTCCCACGTTTCGAGCGGTTCTTCTTCGGCGTTCACCGGAAAACGAACGCAGAACCCCTCATCGAGATGCAGTCCCACCACCACGACATTCGTGCCGCGCGGAAAATAACGGCCGTCTTTCCAGAGCGTGCCATACCGGGTGTCATACGTCGAACCGATGCGCAGCTGTTCGATGCCGCGCTACGCTCCGAACGGGTTGATCGGCTTCTCTCCCACGTACGTCAAAACGCTTTTCGTCTCGGAATAATTGCCGAGCGTTTCGAAACCAAGCTCGCGGCCGTAACCGGATTGCTTGAACCCGCCGAACGGCACGCCGGGAAAGACCGCGTACGGCGTATTGATCGCCACCGTTCCACTGCGCAGCGCACGCGCGACGCGGTTGACGCGACCGACGTTTTGCGACCACACGCTGGCGGAAAGTCCGTAGTCCGAATCGTTCGCGAGCGCGATCGCTTCGGCTTCGTCTTTGAATTTCGTGAACGTCGCAACCGGACCAAAAATCTCTTCGCGCGCGATGCGATGCGTGGGCAGCGCTTCAAACGCCGTCGCGCTCCAGAACAACCCCCGTTCGAAGCCGCCGCCAACCGGCGCAGCGATTCCGCCGACGATCGGCTTCGCGCCTTCCGCAACGCCGATCTCACAGTACGATCGGATTTTTTCGAGCTGCTCGGGCATCGTTATCGCGCCGATCTGCGTTTGCGGGTCTTCCGGATTTCCGACGCGCAGCGCGCGGGCTTTTTCAGCGAATCGCGACACGAATTCGTCATACACGGCTTCGTGCACGAGCACGCGCGAACGCGCTTCGCACGTTTGTCCGGCGTTGTAGAAAATGCCGTAGAGCGCACCGTCGATCGCTTGAGTCAGGTCCGCATCGTCGAAAACGATCGAGGGCGATTTACCGCCTAACTCGAGCGTCACTCGTTTAAGCGTAGCTGCCGCAGTTGCGGCCACCAGCTTTCCGGTCGCGGTGCTTCCGGTAAATGCAATCTTGTCGATGCCGGGATGTTCGACAATCGCTTGTCCCAGATCGACCCCGGGCCCGGTAACGACGTTGAGGACGCCTTCGGGCAAACCCGCTTCGAGCGCGATTTTGCCAAGTTCGATGGCGCTGAGCGGCGTGGACGGCGCGGGTTTGAGCACGATCGTGCAGCCCGCGGCCAGCGCCGGCGCCACTTTCCAGGAGGCGAGCAGCAGGGGGAAATTCCACGGCACGATCGCGCCGACGACGCCGACCGGCTCGCGCAATGTGTACGCGAGGTAATTCGCCATCGGCGCGGGCAGCGTACTGCCGTAATTCTTCGTAGCCGCGCCGGCATAGAATTCAAACGTGTCGACGATCGCGCCGAGTTCGCCTTTGGCGGTCGATATCGCCTTGCCGTTATCGCGCACTTCGAGCAGCGCAATCTCATTTGCGCGTTCTGCAATCAGCTGCGCCATTTTGGACATGATCTTCGCGCGGCGCGAAGCGGCCATCGACGCCCACTTGCCCCTCTCGAACGCGTTCCGCGCGGCCTTCACCGCTCGATCCACATCGGCGGCGCTCGCGCTTGCAACCTCGGCCAGCACCGCGCCGGTCGCCGGATTGGCGTTGGTATAAGTCGCCCCGCTTGCCGCATCGGTCCACTCTTTGCCGATGAGCAATTGCGTTTTGCTCGCAGGAGCCGTAGCCGTCATCGTGTTGTTCCTAGATCCTTTCGAAAATGGTGGTGATGCCCTGGCCGACGCCGACGCACATGGTTGCCAGTCCGTAGCGCCCGCTGCGCCGCCGCAATTCGTGCAGCAGAGTCGTCGCAATCCGGGCGCCGCTTGCGCCCAAAGGATGTCCGAGGGCGATTGCGCCGCCGTTGACGTTCGCTCTCTCGGGATCGATCTCCAGGTCGCGCAAACATGCGATCGACTGCGCGGCGAACGCTTCATTGATCTCGACCAGATCGATATCGCTCATGCGCAGGTCCGCGCTGATCAACGCCTTGCGCGTGGCGGGTACCGGGCCGAGCCCCATAACGTCGGGCGCAACGCCGGCAACTCCCGTTGCGACGATGCGTGCGATCGGCTGCAGCCCCATCCGTTTGGCCGCTTGCGCTTCACACAACAGCAAAGCGGCAGCGCCGTCGTTGATTCCAGATGAGTTCCCGGCCGTAACCGTTCCGCCGGCTTCAAAAGCCGGCTTGAGTTTTGCCAAGGAGTCGATCGTTGCATCGGGCCGCGGATGTTCGTCCACGGCGACATCGTCGACCGGCACGATCTCGTCGGCAAACGCGCTGCGCGCCATGGCGTTTTTGGCGCGTTGCTGTGATTGATACGCGAAGCGATCTTGTTCCTCGCGCGAAATGCCGTAGCGTCGCGCAACCACCTCCGCCGTTTTCCCGAGCGAAATCGTCCATTCGTCGGGCATGGCGGGATTGATCATGCGCCAGCCGATGGTTGTATCGAACAGCTCGGGAGCGCGCGCGAATGGTTTGGCCGATTTCATCTGCACGAACGGCGCACGCGTCATCGACTCCACGCCGCCGGCAATCATGAGATCGCCCTCACCCCAGGCGATTGCATGTGCAGCGGAATTAATCGCCTGCAGGCTGCTGCCGCAGAGTCGATTGACCGTTGTGCCCGGTACTTCGACGGGCAGTCCCGCCAGCAGCGCTGCCATGCGCGCGACGTTGCGATTGTCTTCACCGCTCTGGTTTGCGGCGCCCATGAAGACGTCGTCAACCCGAGCGGGCTGCGCACCGGCACGTCCGATCAACGCGCGTACGACGTGCGCTGCGAGATCGTCGGGACGAACGTGCGCGAGCACGCCGCCGTATCGCCCGATCGGCGTGCGCACCGCATCGATGACGACGACGTTACGCATCGGCAACCGGCTCCGCTTCGGGAGCTTCTTCGACGGCGTCGAGCACCCAGAGCGCGCGATGCGGAGCGAATGCGGCGCCTTCCGCGTCGGCGAGCCGCTGCAATATGCGCGATATGCGCCGCCCGCCGACCTCGCGTCCCCACGCAATCGGACCGATCGGATAGTTCGTTCCCAGCCGCATCGCCGTATCGATGTCGTCGGCGTTTGCCACACCCTCCTGCACGGCATACATCGCTTCATTGACGATCGATCCAACGGTGCGTCCGACATACAGCGCCGGACTTTCTTCAACTAAGGCAACGCCCTTGCCGAGTGCGGCGAATACCTCTTGCGCGAGTTCAAGCGCGTCGTCGCCGGTGCTTTCGGAATCGACGATTTCAACGACGCGCTGCCCTGCAAGCGTTCCCAGAATGCCGTAGCCGACCACGCGCTCGGGATGCGCGAGCCGTTTGCACAACGCGTGCATATCGGTGGCGTAGGCGTCGACGAAGATCACCGTTTCCGGCGGCAACAGCGTATCCAGCTCGCGTATGACATCGGCGCGGTCGCTTACGCCATCGCCGGTATCGATCGCGATGGTTGCGTCCATGCCGATCTCGCCGACGAACTCGTCGTTCTCTATCGTTTCGACGTGAGCAAAGTGCTGACCGAGCAGTTCGGAAAACTCTGGGCCCAGGCTGCCGAAACCGAGGACCACAACGCGTTCGTCCTCGTTTAGGTCCGCGTCGTCAACGGCGGCGGCGTCATCGGTTCGCGCCGGTCCGCGCTCTTGCGGATAGGCGTAAAAACCGCGGCCGCTTTTGCGCCCGAGCGTTCCGGCTTCGACCATTTCGCGCTGCAGCGGCGAAGGTTCCAGGCGTTGCGCTTCCGTACGCGTGTAGATGCTTTCGCTCGTCGCGAGAT
>JALYTZ010000018.1 GCA_030854025.1 Vulcanimicrobiota bacterium | reverse complement strand
TTCTTGACCCCGTTCATCGCGTTCATGCTCGGTAATCGCGAAAACCCAAGGATTGCCAACATCAAAATGCCCACGCCCGCGCCGAAGTAGCCGCCGTACACCGAAACGGCGAACTGTAGCGCGAGCTGGAGCGGCGAGTGCGCACGCGCCGTTCCGGCTTTGGGCTTCGTAAAGTACGGGCTCAGCGCAAAGACGACCGTCGCGAAGAGCAGCAGATAGGGAATGAGTCGCTGAAACACGCCGGCCGGCGTTCGCAGCAGCAGTATCGCTCCCAGCAGTGCTCCGACGACGCTTACGATTGCAGCGGGCAGCAGAATGCCGCGCTGCGCGGCGATCTCTTCTTTGTAGCCGCGCGCGCTGCCGAGCACGCCGACCCACATCGCCGTGTTGTTCGTTGCGTTGGCTGCAATCGGCGGCATGCCGGCGAAGATCATCGTCGGAAACGTGAGGAAACTGCCGCCGCCGGCAACGGAATTGATCGCCCCGCCGACGAGCGCTGCGCCCGCGAGAGCCGCCTCGCTGGTAAGGTTCAGTTCGTTGCGGAGCGCGCTTCGCGCTTGCTCACGCGATACACGCGCCGGATTTCTTCGAGCATTTCGAGGCGCCGCAGAATTCGATGCAAGTGGTCGAGGTCGTGAATCTGCACGGTCAAGCTCACCAGCGCATGACGATCGCGCTTGACCCGCGCCGTGACCGAACTGACTTGCGTTTTCAGCTCCGCGAATACGCCCATCACGTCTTGCAAAAGCTGCGGGCGATCCGACGCTTCGACCTCGATGTCGACCGAGTGCGTGATCTCGGTTACATCGGCCCAAGTTGCTTCGAGCATGCGCTCGGGCGTTGCGGTCATGTACGCGACGTTCGGACAATCGGCGCGGTGTACGCTCACGCCTTTGCCGATCGTCACGTAGCCGACGATCGGATCGCCCGGAACCGGACTGCAGCATTTCGAAAGGCGCACGAGTACGTCGTCGACGCCTGCAATACGAATGCCGCTGGTCTTACGCTGCGTGCGGCGCGAAACCGATGGCGGCCGCACGAGCGTCGAGATGTCCACGACGTTGTCGGCTTTGAGTTCTTCCTTGATGCGGTGCGCAACCGACGACGCCGAAACGTCACCGAAACCGACGGCGGCAAAGAGGTCGGTCGGCGTAGCAAAATTCATGCGGTGCGTAATACGTTCGATGATGTCGCCCTGCAGCAGGTCGAAGAAGCTGACGTGCTGCCGCGCGAGTTCGCGCTCGACCGCTTCCTGGCCGGCGAGCACGTTCTCCTCACGCCGTTCTTTGCGGAACCACTGCTTGATCTTGTGTTTGGCGCTCGAGGTCGTCGCAATCGAGAGCCAGTCGAGCGACGGCCGCCCGCCCGTTTTATTGACGAGAATCTCACAGATGTCGCCGTTTTGCAGCGCATAATCGAGCGCGACAATGCGACCGTTCACGCGCGCGCCGACGCAGTGATTGCCGACGTCGGTATGCACGGCGTAGGCAAAGTCGAGCGGCGTGCCTGCGGCGGGCATGCTGAACACGTCGCCGCGCGGCGAGAACACGAATACTTGCGTGTCGAACAGATCGAGTTTGAGGTTTTCCATGAACACACGCGAATCGCGCATGTCCTTCTGCCATTCGAGCAGCGCGCGCAGCCACGAAAGTTTGTTCTCGAACTGGTCGGCCTTGCCGCCTTCTTTGTAACGCCAGTGCGCCGCGATGCCGTATTCGCTCGTGCGGTGCATGTCCCAGGTGCGAATCTGAATTTCGAGCGGTTCGCCTTCGGGACCGACGACCGTCGTATGCAGCGACTGGTACATGTTCGGTTTGGGCATGGCGATGTAGTCTTTGAAACGGCCCGGCAGCGGCGTCCACATCGAGTGCACGGTGCCAAGCGCCGCGTAGCAGTCTTTCACCGAGTCGACGATCACGCGAATCGCGGTCAAGTCGTAAATCGTCGAGAAGTCACGGCCCTTCTTCATCTTGCTGTAGATCGACCAGAAGTGCTTTGGCCGGCCTTGAATTTCGGCGTTGATCGTCAAGCGCCCGAACTCGTCGCGTAACCCTTTGACGACCGATGCAACGGCGCTCTCGCGTTCCTTGCGCGTTTTCGCCACGCGTTCCACGATCTCGCGATACGCGTCGGGGTCGATGTAGCGAAGGCAGAGATCTTCCATCTCCCATTTGATCTTCCAAATCCCGAGGCGATGGGCGATCGGCGTGTAAATGTCCAGTGTTTCGCCCGCGATCGAAAGCTGTTTGGCTGCGGGCAGGCTCGCGAGCGTTCGCATGTTGTGCAAACGGTCGGCGAGCTTGATGATGATTACGCGAATGTCCTTGGCCATCGCCATGAACATCTTGCGCAGGTTTTCCACCTGCGCTTCTTCCTTCGACTGGTACGGAATGCGCGTGAGCTTCGTCACGCCGTCTACGAGGCTCGCGATCTCGTCGCCGAATTCGGCCGCGACCTGTTCGCTCGTTAGGCTCGTGTCCTCAACGACGTCGTGCAGAATAGCCGCCGCGATCGTCTGGCGGTCCATTTCCAGCTCGGCCAGAATGCAGGCCACTGCCAATGGATGCTCGATGTACGCATCACCCGACGCGCGTCGTTGGCCCTCATGTGCGGTGTCGGCGACCTCGTAGACGCGCGCCAGCCATCCGGCGTCGAGCGACGGATCGTAGGCGTGGACTTTTGCGGCGAGTTCGGCAATCGTCATAGGCGTATTGTCCTATGATGCCATAGACCGGCCACCGGTTGCAAAGCCGGCAGCGCTAAAGGAAGTAGAGGAGCCCGATTTTTCCCTTTGGATCGAAGCCGAATTGCATGCGGACGGTTCCGTTCGCGCACGTCATCAGATACGTATAGAACCGATAGCCCTTACCGGCGATGCTGATTCCCTGAAACGTCGTCTTCTGCAGCGCGCCCAAGTGCGCGAGTCCCGCCGACGACTTCGTAAGCAAATCGTCGGAGATATTCGCGTTCATCTCGTCGGAATAGCGGCCGCGGTCGACCGTCCCGTTCTGCCACGCCAAAAACTCGCGAACGGCGATTTTCGTAACCTTCGGATCTTCGGGAGCGGGTTTGGGCGAGGGCAACGTGGGCGCATCGGGGGTACCGATGATCGGGCTCGCGCTCGGCGCCGGAGTCGCGGACGAGCTGCGACCCGGGAGCGCCGCTCCGAATACAGCCGCGGCGCAGATCAGAATAGCGTAGGCGAACCGCACGAGAACCTCCCGGCCGACGGGCCGGACCTTTAGTATGTTATGAACGTAGTAACGTCCGCGCCCGGCAAAGCGTCCCGCCCTTTGAGAGCGGCGAGTTCGATCAGGAATGCGAACCCTTCGACTTGCGCGCCAAGGCGTTCGAGCAAGCGCCGGGTCGCGGCGGCCGTGCCCCCCGTTGCGAGTAAATCGTCAACTACGACCACCCGATCGCCGTGCCCGAGCGCGTCGGAGTGGATTTCGAGCGAATTCGTGCCGTATTCGAGGGCATACGATTCGCTCAGCTTACTGAACGGCAGCTTGCCCGGCTTGCGGACCGGCACGAAGCCGGCTCCAATGGCATAGGCGAGCGGCGCACCGAGCATGTACCCGCGCGCTTCGATCCCCACGACGTAATCAATATTGCGGTTCTTGAAGTGATCGACGAACATGTCGACCGCCGCTTTGAAACCTTTGGGATCTTTGAGCAGCGGCGTAATATCGCGAAAAAGAATGCCTGGAATCGGAAAATCGGGAATGCCACGGATTAATGATGTAACGTCCACGGGGCTCCGACATTCGTGGAACACCCCGTCCCGCCTTTTCGTTCAAATGGTGACTTGGACGTTACCAAGAAAGGAACTCGCATGAACAAGCAATTGCTCGCGGCGGCGCTCGTCGCGGCGATGGGATTCGGTTCGATGGCTCCGGCCCTTGCCGATGGAAAAGCAAGTACTCGCAACATCATCCTGCTCGGCGCCGGCGCCGGGGTCTTGATAACAAACTACAACCACAAAGTTAGGGAAAAGCGGGCCGAACGGCGTGCATCGTCGCGCCGTCAGACGGCGTATCGCGAATGGTACTACCACAAGTACGGATACTATCCGACGCAGGCGCAATTCGACCAGTGGTATCGGCAAACGTACGGAGTAAATCCGTAACGCTCGAGTGATCCCAACGAAACATCAGCGCAGTATGAATCGAGGGTCATCCGTCCGGGACGGGTGGCTCTCATTCATCTTCGGCGATGAAACCGATTACCGGCGGCGGCTGTTCGTCGCGTACGCGGTGGCCATCGCGATTCTCGAAGTTATCGCCGGCATTATTTCGGTCAACTGGCACGCGCGACCGTCACCGGATCGCGAAGTGGTGTCAAACGTGTCGATAACGCAGATACGCCATCGCGTCGTTCCGACGCCGAAACCGACGCCCAAACCAATCGTTCACACGCACGTTATAGCACCCGCGCATGTCGTGCCGACTACGAAGCCGGGCAGCATGTCGCCGAATCAGCACGTGCCACGCCACGCACAAAAACGACCGATCGCGCGCACGATCCATCATCTCGCACTCGCGCACATCCACGTGCCCACCGGCGGCCAAGGCGCGAGCACGTCCAGCGGAAAAGCGCTGACCGGCGGAGCCGGTACGGGCGGAACGGGTACCGGCACAGGCGGAACCGGCAATGGAACGGGCGGCATTTCGGGAACCGAGCCGTGCGGCTTCGTCGAATTCGTACCTACCGGAAACAACGAATACGATCGCTCGACCGGCGGATTCAACGAAAACATCCGCATGACCGTGCATTTTCCTGACGGCACGTCGCAATCGGTCGATTTAGATTATCCGTGGTACTACGCGAGCGAAGCGGCCGACCCGTGGTCGCAGCAGAATTTGCGGAACGCGAATTTTCCGGTTACATTTCAGCAGCCGCCGCCCGATAAAGTCGCCGGCGAACCGTCGCTCGTGCAGTACGTGACGCAACATTCCTCGGCCGACGGCTACACGCGCTTGAAGGATTGTCCCGCGAAGTAGCTCTTCTCTTTACGGTACGCGAGTGAAGCCGGCCGGAATAGCGAAGAGCGCCGCAGCATCCCGTTCCGATGGGAATTTCACGTTGCCGCGTTCGGTAACAAACGAGAAGCTCGACTGTCCCCGATCTCCGTTCGACGGCGCTGCGCTCAGCCGCGAGTACATCAGCAGACGTCCCGACGGCGCCGAGGCGCCGCTGCTGTGCGCGGTAATCGTCGGCCGGCATCCGCCGCGCGACACCATTGCGCGCGGATCCATTGGCACGCGAGCTTGGAGGGAATGCGGCACTCCAACCTGCGGTTCTTTGATTTGCGGTTGTTTGATTGACGAGACGTATTCGGTTGTGGTCAGGGCGAACGAGCCGTTGCGGCACGAACCGCTCGCGCGCGTCACGCTCATGCCGACCGTTTCGTCGTAGCCGGTGGCCGCTATGCCGTCAATCGTTTGCGCCCCCAAAATCGTACCGGCGCGGGTGAAATCCAGCACGGCCGTGCCTGGCGGCTGCGGGGGCGCTTCTTGCTGCGGCGAGGAGGGCGCCGAGCCGCTTTCCGTTGGCGCAAGCGGCCGATCGGGATCGCTCACGCGATACGTCTTCTTTGCGAGGTCGAGCGTGATGTACTCGTGTCGGTCGTATTTGGCGATTGTTGCGGTCTGCGCTGCCGTATCGTCGATACGTTCCCAACCGCGATAGTACGTGTACCGATTGACCTTGCCGTTCTGCATGAATTGGCTGAACGCGTTCATCGGACCGATCAAACCGCCCAGTGCGTTGCCCATGGCGTTGGCCAGTGCATTGCCCGCCGCTTCATCGGCTGCAGCCGCTACGGGGCTTCTCCCCGCAGCAATTGCGCCGACGACGTTTCCGAGCGAGAAACCGCGATGTTTGGGTGCGACCTGCGCGGTCGTTGCCGGC
>JALYTZ010000015.1 GCA_030854025.1 Vulcanimicrobiota bacterium | reverse complement strand
ATCTTGGCAGCCTCGATCCGCGATTGGAGGCACCCGGAAGCTACTACGGCATCGGCCTGCAGTTGCCGCACCATCCGCTTCGAACGGCAGGCTTGACGCTCGACGGAATTTTGCCGCGTGGCAAGCTCGAATTGCTCGCGAACGCGCAGTTCACGAGCGTGAACAACGGCGGCAATCTTCCGGCGTACACGACGTACAACGCGGGCATCGTTTTTTTTCCCGAAGTCGGCACGATCACGCTAACCGAGTCGAATATTTTTGGAACGCACGATGGTCTGTTCACGCAATATGCGGGCATCGACCCGATGTCGGTGATCGGCGGCGGCCACTTTGCATTCTCATCCACGCCCTTGCCGCCGCGCCAATGGAGCATCACGTATCGCATCCCGTGGCACGCGCCGGCGCCTCCGGCAATCAAAGTAAAACCTTAGCCCGGGTTTTTTGACAAAAGCCCCAACGTCAAGGGACTACTTGGCGAAAGGGCCCCGGTCTGCGCAATAAAAGTCGACGCTAGCGTTGATTCTGCGATCCCTTTCGCACGGATGATAACGCGCCTATAAGTGACTGGAGTTTTTTATCAGATGCGAGCTTCACGTTTCGTTTCGGCGGCGGCTTCTTTAGCCGCGGCCTCATTATTCGTTGCGGCGCTGTCGGCGTGCGGCGGCGGCGGGGCAACGGGAACGTCCCCGATTCCAAATTCACCCACCGGTAATACGCCCAACAGCGTTCCGGCTAGAAGCATCAATCCCCAAGGGGAAAGCATTACCGACGGCGATCGCGCCGCCGCCGGTTCGGCTACCAACTTAAAGACCCACATCATGCTGCCGGCTACCTCGAAAACGAAGACGGCGCAAGCGATAATCTATCCGGCGGATCTCATGTACCGCGGCGGCCCGGTTCTGCCGACGGCCAAGATTCTCAACATCTACGTCAACGCCAAACCGTCCGATTTCGGAAGCCCGTCGACGTTCGAGCACAATCTCGGCGCGAGCAACATGATTCACATCACCGACCAGTACGTCAATTCGCGGGCGAACTCGCGCTACGGGCCGGACTCGCCGTCCGATCTCGTCGCTTTGTATCCGACGTACACGACACTGGCCGACAACGATCTTCTAGCAATCCTGCACCACTTCGCAGCATTCTTCGGCGGCGGCTATGGCACGATCTATAACGTCTTCCTGCCGAAGGGCACCGATTTTTGCGAAACCGGAACGACCGCGTGCAACGCATCGCAGACGAGCCCCTCGCCCACATTCTGCGCGTTCCACGGATCGATCACGTATGGAGATGTCGGTCACGTGCTCTTCACCTTGCAGCCGTATCAGGATCCGTCGTACTGCGGCGTCAACGCGATCACCGGCGTCGCGACCACGCCGAACGGCGTGCTGAATGACTCGACCTACTCCACGCTTTCACACGAGTTGTTCGAAACGATCACCGATCCGGATCCGCCGAGCGGCTGGTACACCGGCAACGTCGGCGTAAGCGGAGAGATCGGCGATCTTTGCGCCTATCTATCGGCACCGGTCAGTCTAAACGGTCACGCCTACTACATCCAGACGGAATATGCGAACTCGCGTCACGCTTGCTCCAACGAATCCCGGTAAGAGCGAATCTCGATAAAACACAGCGGCCCGCGTATACGCAGTACGCGGGCCGCTGCCTTCATTGCGCTCGCTGCGCTTTCGCTCATTTGGGGCTACAACTGGGTCGTGATGAAAATCGCGGTCGCGTACGCTCCGCCGTTCGAATTCGCGGCTCTTCGCGCGTTCGGTGGATCGCTGCTGCTCTTCGCCGTGATGATCGCGATGCGCCGCTCGCTGCGTCCGCAGTTTCTATGGACGTATCTCGCGCTCGGTTTTTTCCAAACGACCGGCTTCGTAGGTCTCGTGACCTGGGCCGTCGTGATGGCGGGCGCCGGAAAAATATCGGTGCTCGCCTACTCGATGCCGTTGTGGGTGGCGTTGATCGGATGGCCGCTGCTCGGAGAACGCCTGCGCGGCATCCAAATCGTCGCCGTGCTGCTCGCGATGGCCGGCATTCTCTGCATTTTCGATATCGCGCATCCGGGCGGATCGCTCTTCGCCGATCTATTAGCCGTGGCCGCGGGCATCTCGTGGGCGATCGGCGTGATCGTTGCGAAGCGGCTTCAGCGCAGCGAACGCGTCGATCTGCTCTCGTTGACGACGTGGCAAATGTTTTTCGGCGGCGCGTTCCTCGTACTTATCGCGCTGATCGTTCCCGGGCACGCCACGCAGTGGGTGCCGGCGTACGTCGGCGCACTCGCATACAACATCGTATTTGCGACGGCTATCGCGTACGTGCTCTGGCTTTTCGTGCTCGACACGCTTCCCGCGCGCGATGCCAGCATGGGAACGCTGACCAATCCGCTCATCGGAATCGTCGCGGCCTGGATTCAGCTCGGCGAACGCCCGAGCGTCACCGAGGGCGCCGGCATGCTGCTGGTTATCGCCGGTCTTGCGGTTCTGAGTTTAGCCCCGGCGCGCAAGTAGCAGCGAATTTCCCACCACGAAGAGACTCGATGCGCCCATCGCAGCGGCCGCCAGCGCGGGATGCACGACGCCGAATGCGGCGAGCGGCACGAGCACGGCGTTGTACGCGAACGCCCAAAATAAGTTCTGTGAAATCGTGCGCCGCGTTGCGCGGGCGAGCATCACGCCTCGAACCACGGTCGTCGGAGAATCCCACATGATCGCGGCGCCCGCCGTTTCGAGCGCAATGGCCGATCCGCCGCCCATCGCCAAACCAACGTCCGCAACCGCGAGTGCGGGCGCGTCATTGATGCCGTCGCCCACGAAGGCAACGCGTTCGCCGCCGGCACGCAGCCGTTCGACGATGTCGGCTTTGCCTTCCGGCAACGTATTTGCGAAAAAACGCGCCAAGCTGAGCGTCTTTGCGATCGCGCGCGTAGGCGCATCGGCATCGCCGCTGACGATCGCAACGTTGATGTTATTGCCGTGCAGCGCTCGAACCGCCGTTTGCGCATCACCGCGCAGTGCATCGCCTAAAACAATTGCACCCGAGGAAACGCCGTTGCACGAAACGTACACGGGCGTTCCTTCGCGCCCGTCCTCGAGTGGTTCGGGCGTGATACCGTTTTCACGCATGAATGCGGCACTTCCGACGAGCACGTCGAGGGCGTCCACTGATGCGCGCACGCCGCGTCCGCGCACGTTCACCAGATCGCGCGGCGCCGGAAGGGCGACGCCCGTACCGGCGGCCGCGTCGACGATTGCGCGCGCCAGCGGATGCGTGGAATTGCCTTCAACCGATGCAGCGATCGCAAGCAACTGATTCGCGCTGGTTCCCACCGCGGGTTCGATGGAGAGCACTTCGGGTTTCCCGCGCGTGAGCGTCCCGGTCTTGTCAAACAGCACGGTGGTCACGCCCGCCAAATGGTCGAGCGCGTTTGCATCTTTAAATAGAATTCCGCGACGCGCGCCCGTGCCGATCCCAACCATGACGGCCGTCGGCGTTGCTAAACCGAGCGCGCACGGACAGGCGACGACGAGCACAGCGACGGCCGCGATAATGGCCGCAGCCCACGGGTGGCCGGTCGCGCGCCACGCAATCAGCGTTACCACGGCGATCGCCAAAATCGTCGGGACGAAAACGCCCGCGACCCGATCGGCGAGCTGCTGGACGGGCGGCACCGAGCCCTGCGCGCGACGCACCACCGCAATGATATGCGCGAGTTGCGTTCCGGCTCCAACGGCGGTTGCGCGCACGAGCAGCTCGCCGTCTCCGTTCAGCGTGCCTTGCCGCACCGGGTCGCCGGGGCCGGCTTCGAGCGGAAGCGGTTCGCCGGTGAGCATCGAGACGTCGAGCGCACTCGCGCCTTCCAGAATTTCACCATCGACGGGAATGCGCTCGCCTGCCGGAACCACGAGGGTATCGCCGGTCTGCACGGCCTCGACTGCAACTTCGCGCACCGTGCCATCGTTGCCGCGAACGCGCGCCAGTTGCGGCTGCAGGTCGAGCAGCCCGCGGATCGCGCGATTGCTGCGTCCGCGCGCCAGCGCTTCAAGGTATTTGCCGACGTACACCAAGGTAATGATGGCGCTCGCCGTTTCGAAATAGGTCGGGCGGCCCACTGCCGCCGCATACACGGAGTACGCGAAGGCCACGGTCGACCCGAGCGAAACCAGCGTATCCATCGTGCTCGATCCATGGCGCGCCGCTGCCAGGGCACTGCGATGAAATTCGGCGCCGACGATTAGCCAAACCGGCAATGCAAGCAGACACAACAGCCAGCTTTTATACGCGAAATCCGGAGCGCCCATTCCGAGCGCAATCGTCGGGACGAAGAGAATGACGGCGAAAACCAGCATCCGGCGCTTGCGCGCAAGCTCTTCGTCGCGCCGTTTCGCATCCTCGTCGGGCGGAGCCGCTACGTCGACCGGCGCTCCGCCGTAACCGGCGCCTTCGAGCGCGCGCAGCAGCTCCGACACGTTGGTTTGCGAAGAATGGTCTACGACGGCGCGCTCGGTCGCGAGGTTTACGGAGGCGCCTGCGACGCCCGGAACGCCTTTGAGGGCGCGCTGCACGTGACCGACGCATGAAGCGCACGTCATCCCGCTGACGGCGATTTCGGTTTGGCTCTGCGGCTCGTCGGCTACCTGCACGCAACCTTAACCGTTCCCGGCCAGGCAAGCGTTGCATCGACGGACAAGGCTATTCGGCCCAAAAAGTTTCATGCGTCTTTGATGGCGTTTGATGGTACCATCGGATACTGTAGTAAGGCGTGCCACGAGCATCGAGGAGCTTTTATGATTAAGTCTTACGGGCGGCCGGCGCTTATCGTCGCCCTAATCGCCGGCCTCTGCGGCCCCGGGGCTGCAGCCGCGCAATATAGCGGGCCGCCCACCGGCATCGATTTGCGCGAGAGCTATCGGCTCCTGACCACGACGTACTATTCGAAGGTTGAGCCGCAGCAAGTGCTCGATGGTGCACGCGGAGCGCTGGTCAAACTCGTCGCGTTCAAACACGGCAAAGGAAAGCTGGCCGCGCTGCATGCCGGTACGAGCGAAGCCAACGTTGCCGCGATTCAAGCCGAGATTACCAAAGCTGCAGCGCAGTCGCACGTTTCGCAGACGATCGCGACCTACGTTGCGATCGACGGCATGGCGCGCTCGCTCGGCGATCGCTACACGGCTTTTTTCACGCCCGACCAGCTCAAGCAGTTCAACGCCGCGCTCGATCCCGCGAAAATCTCGGGCATCGGCGTTTTGATTCAGCCGGCCGACTCGGCGACCGGATTCATCAGTGCGTTCTACGTGGTGCCCGGGACGCCGGCGGATAGCGCCGGAGTGCAATCCGGCGACGTCTTCACGCAGATCGATGGTCGGTCGACCAAGGGTATGAAGACGGACGACGCAACCAAAGCGCTGCGCGGGAAAGCCGGCACCAACGTCAGCATTCAAGTCGAACGCGATGGCAAGCCCTTGCCCCAGCCAATCACCATTACGCGCGCGGACGTTCAGCCGCCGACGGTAATTTACAAGACGCTGGGCGATAATATCGGTTACATTTGGATTCTCGCATTCGGGCAGCAAACGACCGGCGAATTTAACGTCGCGCTCAATCGTCTGCAGGACAGCGGCGCAAAGGCGTACGTGTTAGATCTGCGAAACGACGGCGGCGGATACGTCAACACCGCTCTCGACATCAGCGATCGCTTCATCAGCAATCTTCCGATCGTGAGCGTGAAAGAAGGCGGCCGCACGACGACGATCGAGGCCGACAACACGGCGGTTCCGCGCAAACCGATGCGGATTCTGGTCAATCGCTATACCGCTTCGGCGTCGGAAATCACCGCCGGCGCGCTGCAGGACGACGGCATCGCGCAACTGGTCGGCGAGAAGACGTTCGGCAAAGGCGTCGTTCAAACGTTGACTCCGCTGCCCGACGGCGCCGGAATCAAAATTACGACGGCGCGCTACTACACGCCGAAAAACCGCGATATCAATCTAAAAGGCATCGTCCCCGACGTATCGGTGACCGAGAACAAGGATGCACGTCTGAGCGATCCGGCGCACGATGCGCAGCTTCAGGCAGCGCTCGACCTGCTGCAGAAACAAATCGCGGACAGCAAGGGAACGACCTAAACGCTCAGGCGCTTCACCATTCGCACGCGCGTGCCGTTCTTGGAGAACGCAAGCGAGTGCATGAGTCGGCGCATGATGCTGATGCCGCGCCCGCGCTCGGCCGGGCCGTCGGTTTCGGCCGGCTCGGCCTGGAAGCCGCTGCCGCTGTCCTGCACTTCGACCGCGAACTCGCCGTTTTCGAATTGACAGCGAACCGAGAAGCCGCCGGGCCGGACTCCGCGGCCGTGTTCCGCGGCGTTACTGAGCGCTTCGCCCGCAGCCAGACGAATATCGGCCACGTCTTCTTCGCTGAATCCGCATAAGCGCGCGAAACTCGCGATCGCGTTGCGGGCGAGCGCGACGTTTCGGAGGTCGTTTGTAAAGGTTGCACGATAAACTGGCGACAACGTACCACGAAGTTACCCCCGTCCGCGCAGACTAAACGACCGGACGAAGTCGGAGGGCGATTTTGGTGCGTTCCATCTATCGCGCCGTGCACGCACTGCTATGCACGGCGTTTATCGCATGTTCTATCCTGCCGGCGCAGGCGGCGACGCAGGTTCCGCTCGATTATCGCGCCTATGACGGCTGGAGCGACGTGCGCGGGCAGACGCTCTCGGACGACGGTGCGTCGCTCGCCTACGTCGTAACGCCGGAGGACGCGGATCCCACGCTGATCGTGCGCACCCTTGCGAACGGACGCGAACGCTCGCAAATCCGCGGCAGCGCCCCGGTATTCGTCGACGGCGGCCGATTCGTTCTGTTCACGCACCTCGCACCGCGTAAGGCGATTGACGAAGCGAAAAACGCCGGCAAGCCTCCCGCGGAGCAGCCGAAGAGCGGCCTCGGAATTCTCGACCTGCGGGGGAGCGCGGCGACCGATATCATCGATACCGTAAAAACGTACGTCTATCCGCGTGACGGCGGCTCGACCATCGCGTATTTAGCCGAACCGTCGCCTTCGCCGTCTCCGTTGCCCTCCGCATCACCGTCGGCATCGCCCAAACCGAAAACCGCCGACAAGACCAAAGCGCCCGGCTCGATGCTGACCATCCGCAATCTCGAAGGAAAAACGCGCAGCACGATTGCCAACGTCAGCGACGTTGTCGAAGCGCGGAACGGCGCGTTCATCGCGTACGCCACGCAGAGCGCCGCTGGAACGCACGACGGCGTTCACGTGTATGCCGTTGCGAACGGCGCGACCTACGACGTGCTTTCCGGAGCCGGACGATATCGAAATCTTGCAATCGCGCGCGACGGTTCATCGCTTGCATTTCTGAGCGACGTGGCGACGTATGCGCGCGACGTCCCGCACGACTCGCTCTACGTCGTACACCTGCGCGCGGCGCCGATGACCGCGACGCGTGCGGTCGAGAGCGCAAATGCAAACGGCACCGTGTCGTTTTCGCGCGACGGGCAACGCGTGTTTTTTGGAACCGCCGCCATGCCGACGCCGATGGCGTCCGCTTCGCCTCA
The DNA here is from genome assembly GCA_030854025.1 of Vulcanimicrobiota bacterium. Taxonomy (GTDB): domain Bacteria; phylum Vulcanimicrobiota; class Vulcanimicrobiia; order Vulcanimicrobiales; family Vulcanimicrobiaceae; genus JALYTZ01. The sequence continues at coordinate 2,375 of JALYTZ010000015.1, read as the reverse complement.
TCCGGTGAAGGTCGACATCTGGGCGTGGAACGATGCCGTACTGCAATCGCAACAGCGCCACGATGCTGAGACCGATCGCAAGCACACGAATCTCGCGCTCTACGACATGGACGCACATCGTTTCGTGCAACTGGCCTCGCCGTCGATGCGCATCGTGCAGATCAACGAGAATCCGAAGTACGCGCTGGGTCTGGACGATCGCGCGTACCGCCGCGCCGTGTCTTGGCTGGGTGAAGAATACTTCGACATGTATGCCGTTCGGCTCGCCGACGGCCGCCGGCGGCTTTTAGCGCGGCACGTTTCCACGCCGTCGCTTTCGCCGGGCGGCTCGTATGCGTTGGCGTGGAGTGAGCCGTTGCAGCATTGGGTCGTATATCGAACCGGCGACGGTAGTCGCGTTGTTTTGGGCGCGCAGGCGCGAACGCGGTTCTCACTCGAGAACGACGATCATCCCGAACCGCCGCAGTCGTATGGCCAAGGGGGCTGGCTGGCCGGCGATCGCGCCGTGCTGCTCTACGACCGCTACGACGTGTGGCGCGCCGATCCGTCCACCGGCCGTGTCGCCGATCTGACGGCCGCGCGTGGTCGCAGGACGCATACCGTCTATAGTCCAGTGCAGCCCGATACGCAAGCGGATGCGTTCGATCCGCGAAAACCCATACTGCTCTCGCTCATCGACGAACGTACGTTAGCCAGCGGTTACGCGCAAGTAGATTCGGGCGGCGGCGTGCCGCACACGCTTCTGCGCACGAACGAGCTTGTCAACGGAGTTCGCGAACCGTTCGCCGGCGGGTTGCACGATCTCGGGCTCGCGCCCGTCGCCGCGCAGCATGCGCCGGTGTATGCCTTTAGTCGTGAAACGTTTCGTTACCGCGAATTGTGGACGTCGGATGCGTCCTTCGGGCATCTGCAGCAAGCGACGAATCTGCATCCGCAGCAAGCACGGTATCGCTGGGGCAGCGAGCGGCTCATTCACTATCGCGCTTCCGACGGAACGCCGCTGCGTGCCGTGATGCTCGTTCCCGACGCTTTGTCGCGAACCAAGCGCGCGCCGATGCTGGTGTATTTTTACGAAACCTGGTCGTCGTTGTATCACAGCTACTACGCACCGGGGCCGGGCACAAGCCCGAACTTAAGCCGTTACGTTTCGAACGGGTACGTCGTGCTGCTGCCGGACGTGAGATATCGCGTGGGGCACCCCGGGAAAAGTGCGGTCAACTGCCTGCTGCCTGCAGTAGATGCGGCGATCAAGACCGGGTACGTCAATCCGGCGCGCGTCGGAATTGCGGGCCATTCCTGGGCTGCGTATCAAATCAACTACTTGCTCACGCAGACGCACCGTTTCCGCGCTGCGGAAGCCGGCGCGGCCGTTGACGACATGATTAGCGCTTACAGCGGCATCCGCTTGGAGAGCGGCGTCGCGCGCGAGTCGCAGTACGAGCACGGGCAGTCACGCATCGGCGCAACGCCGTGGGATCGTCCGGATTTATACATCGAAAACTCGGGGCTGTTCGGTATCAAACGCATCACGACGCCGTACTTAACCGTGCACAACGACGGCGACACGGCGGTTCCGCAGTTCCAGGGGATTGAATTCATCACGGCCATGCGGCGGTTGGGCAAAGTGGCGTACCTGCTCTCATTCGACGGCGAAAAGCACGGCATCGTCGAACGCGAGAATCAGAAGTATTGGACGGTGCACCTTGATGAGTGGTTCGACCACTACCTCAAAGGTGCACCGCGTCCGAAGTGGTTCGATGGGGTGCCGTTTCTTCGTCGAGGCGAGCGCAACGTCGATGCGCTCTTCGGCGACTAGCGCGCCTTGCGCTTGTGCAGGGTGATAGTATTGCCTTCCGTGTCTTTAACCATCGCCATGCGGCAATTCGGCGTTTCGGTTTCCATCACGATTGTCGCGCCGCGCTCTTTTACCGTTGCGACTGCGGCGTCGAGATCGTCGACCGCAAGCAGAATTCCGTTGCTGGGCTGAAACGGCAGTACGTCGCCGGCCCCGCCCCACAACCCGAATGTGTTGCCGTCGGGAAGGTCGTATTCGGCGCCGCGATCTTCCGGATAGACGCGGCTCGGCTCGAGACCTAAAACGTCGCGGTAGAAGGCGATCGCGCGTTTCGCATCTTTGACCATGTAGCCGCTGAAGTCGATTCCGCTTATGCCGAGTTGCGTCGCAGTCATAGTTAAAGGCGCTCCATCTTATCGATGACGGTGCTCCAGCCGTGCTCGTGGTTCGACCGCGATTCCTCGCTCGCGAGCAGTTCGTGTGTTAGCGTAAGTTCGGTTCCGTTCCCGTGGGGCGTGAAGTCCAGGGTGAGCAGCGTTTCGTGCTCCTCTTCGGGCGCGTCTTCGTCCCACTTCCAGGT
>JALYTZ010000283.1 GCA_030854025.1 Vulcanimicrobiota bacterium | reverse complement strand
CCCACGAGCTGCGCACGCCCCTCACCTCGATTCGCGGGTACCTCGAAACGTTGCTCGACACCGACGTCGATCCGGTGACATCGCGACGGTTTCTGGAAACGGCACGTCGCGAAGCACTGCGTCTCGGGCGTTTGGTCGACGGCATGTTTGATTTTTCGCTTCTCGACCTTTCCGCGCCCACGCAGGCCGGCGGGGCGTGCGATTTGGACGAAGTGGTTGGCCGAGCGGCGGAGAGCCTCGCGCCGGCTGCACGCGCGCGACGCATTCGGATCGAAACGTCGGTTCCACCTTTCCGCGTGAGCATCGAGGCTGACGCGTGCGTGCAAGCGGCCGTCAATCTTTTGGAAAACGCTATTAAATACGGGCGTGAAGGCGGAACGATTCGAATCGGCGCAGGACTGCGCGAACCCTTCGTCGTGTTGAGCATCGAGGATGACGGACCGGGAATCGCACCAGCGGAACGCGATTCGATTTTTAGCCTTCGAGTGCGCGGCGCGTCGGCGCACGCGCGTCCGGGGACCGGCATCGGTCTTGCAATTGTTAAGTTTCTCGCAGAACGTGCCGGTGGCGACGTACGCGCAACGGAATCTCCGCTGGGCGGCGCTCGGTTCGAACTGTCGCTGCCGGCGTGGGCGGAATCGACCCCGAGCATGTCGTAGAAGTACGTCCGTGAAGCAGCTTTTTTCCGAAGCGGCTATTGCGGCTCGCGTTCGCGAATTAGGCGCCGCGATCGCGCGCGATTATGCCGGCAAAGTGCCGATGATTATCGGAGTGCTCAATGCCTCCGCAGTATTCGTCGCCGATCTTACCCGAGCCGTCGATATTCCAAGTGAGTTCGACTTCATCGCGCTGAACCGTCACAACGACGCCGGCGGCGTTCGATTCGAGAAAGATACGAGTGCGTCGGTCGACGGTCGTCACCTTATTGTCGTTGAGGACACCATCGATACCGGCGTAACCCTCTCGTACGTGCTCGAAACGCTGCGCGCGCGGCGCCCGGCATCCGTCGCGGTCTGCTCGCTGCTGGGACGGCCGCATCGCCACGTTGTCAATATCGACGCGGCCTATTGCGGGTTTGAAATCCCCGACGTCTACGTCGTCGGATACGGCTTGGATTACAAGGGCCGTTACCGTGAATTGCCGGCTCTTTACGCTTACGGAAACTGGCCGCAGTAATGCATTTCAGCCTGCGCTCGCTGTTCGTGCGAATGTTCTCGCTGCTGACGCTCGTAAGCGTCGCCGCACTCCCGCTGCGCGCGCCTGCGCTCGAGATACAGTCCATTCAAAAGGCGGCCGCGGACTACCGCAACCCGAATGCGCATCTGCAAGAAATGTTTCGGGCCGCGCTGCTGGATACGACCAAGCTCGCGCAGTTCGCGCCCGACGGAACGGCGTACGTGAAAACGGGCGACATACCGGCGGAGTGGCTGCGCGATGCGAGTGCCCAGGTCCGCCCCTACCTGTATTACGCAAACGAGGACCCACAAGTGCGCGTGCTGCTGCGAGCGATCATCGCGCGCGAGGCCAAGTACCTGCAAGTCGATCCATACGCAAATGCCTTCACCTTGGATTATCGCGTGTGGGAACAGAAGTTCGAACTCGATTCGCTCGCCTATCCCGTTACACTGGCGTGGAGCTACTGGAAAACGACCGGCGATACATCGGTCTTTACGAGCGACGAATCAAAGGCGCTCGACCGGGTGCTCGCAACGATGCAGCGCGAACAGGACCATCCACGAAACTCAACCTACACGGAAAAAGAGCTTGCCGACGGCGGTAGGGGGAAACCGGTCGGATACACGGGCATGATTTGGACCGGGTTTCGGCCGTCCGACGATGCCTGCATTTACAACTACCTGATTCCGTCGGAAATGTTCGCCGTCGTGGCGCTCGGCGACATGGCCGACATCGAACGCGACGTGTACCATAACGTCATCAAGGCGCAGCAGGCCAAATCACTGCGCGACGAAGTGCAGAAGGGGATTCAAACCTTCGGTCTCGTGCTGGTTCCTAAGTACGGGTACGTGTACGCGTATGAAGTCGACGGGCTCGGGCACGCGATTCTCACCGACGACGCCAATATTCCAAGTTTGCTTTCTGCACCGTACATCGGATATACCAGCGCAAGCGATCGGTACTACCTCAACA
>JALYTZ010000274.1 GCA_030854025.1 Vulcanimicrobiota bacterium | reverse complement strand
ATGTCTTTGGCTTCGGCAACGACGCACATCGTGCGCGACGCGAATAAGCCGACGCCGTAAACCGCGAACCAGACACCCGGGAGATACGCAAACGAATTGGCGAGCAGCAGCGCAGCCGAAAGCGCGGCACCGAAAAGCAGCGCGGGCAGCATCGAAAATCCAACCGTTGCCGTCTGCCAGCGGTCGCGCGCGCTCGCGTCGTTGACGTACCAGTGGGCGATCGCGCCGTAGTTCACGACGATCGCCGCCGCCGCACACGCGAACCAGAGCGCGAAATAGAGGTGACCGGCGCGCACGCCTTCGGGATGCGGAACGAGCGCGAACTGCACGACGCCGGCTGCAATCGCGAACAGACCCGACACGACGGCCGCGATGCTCGAATAGCCCTTGAATCGCTGCGCGTGGCTCAGCCGGTCGCGGACTTCCGCGATGTCGGCCAGGGCTCGCTCCAAATCGGTCATGCGGGTTGCTTTGCGCTACAAAGTGCGGCGACCTTCCAGCGATTTGGCGAGCGTGATCTCGTCGGCGTAATCCAAGTCGCCGCCGATCGGCAGCCCGTATGCCAGGCGCGTTACCGCGACGCCCAGAGGGGAAATGAGGTGCGACAGATAGAGCGCGGTCGTTTCGCCCTCGGCGTTGGGATTGGTCGCGATAATAATTTCGGCCGGACGCTCGCGCTCGATCCGGCCGATCAGTTCCTTGACGCGCAGTTGCGCCGGCCCGATGCCGTCCATCGGCGAGATCAGTCCGCCCAGCACGTGGTAGCGGCCCTTGTACGCCAGCGTGCGTTCGACGGCAAAAATGTCTTTGGCTTCGGCAACGACGCACATCGTGCGCGGGTCGCGCCGTTCGTCGGTGCAGATCGGGCACGGATCCTCTTCCGTGATGGAAAAGCAGACCGAACAGAGGCGCACTTTGTCTTTGACCGCAAGGATCGCTTCGGCCAGCGACTGGGCTTCGTTGCGCGGTCGATTCAGCAGGTAAAACACCAGTCGTGCCGCGGTTTTCGGACCGACCGTCGGGAGCTTGCTGAATTCGTTGATGAGCGCCTGAACGGGCCCCGCGATGCTGCCGGAATTGGGCACGCCGCGCCTTACATCAAGCCTGGAATTTTCATGCCGCCGGTCACGCGCCCCATTCGCGCGGCCGCGGTCTCCTCGACTTTTTTCAGCGCGTCGTTGAACGCGACGATCAGCAAGTCTTCGAGCGTCTCCGCATCCTCCGGATCGATCGCTTCTTTCGCGATGCTCACACCCTTGACGCGATGATCGCACGTGATCTCCACGCGAACGCTCTCGCCGCCGGCCGCGCCGGTCACCGACGTATTGGCGAGCTCCTCTTGCGCCGCAGCCATGTCTTGCTGCATCTTGCGCATCTGCTGCATGAGCTGCGCTTGGTTTGGTGGTTTCACTCTTTTATTCTTTCGTTCAAGTATGTGAAGAGGTGCTCGGGGTCTTCCGGTTCGGCTTGTGACGCGGGCTGTCCGGCGGGTTTGGTTTTTGACGGCGCGACGGCGGCGCCGTCGACGCGGAAGATCGCGCGCAAGTTCGCGCCGAGAATGTCGGCGATGGCAGACTCGACGAGCTTGGCGTTGTCTTTGAGGATATCCGCCATCAGCGCGCTCGGGAGTTTGATCACCAGGGCGTTGCCGTCGATCGCCTCAGGGACGGCGCGCGAGAGCTGCGTGCGCAGCGACTGCCGCTCGCCTTCCACTTTCGTGCGGATCGACTGCCAGGCCGCGCGCACTTTCTGGATGGTTACTTCGCAGTTGGGCGCGCGTTCCGGCTCTGCTGAAATGGGCGCATCCGCGCTGCGCGCTCCGCGCCCCCCGTCGGCAAAGTCGCCGGGGCCTCCGGCCTTCGGCCCGCTTGCATGCATCGGCGTCGCCACGAGGGAGCTTTCGAGCGCAGCGATGCGGGCGGATAAGGCATCCAGCGTGGGATCCTCGGCGGCGAGGATTAACCGGAGCAGCGCACTTTCGAGTTCGAGTCGCGGATGACCGGAATTGCGCGCAGTCGCGAGCGCTTCGGTCAGCAGCCGCAGCGCGCGAATGTTCTGCGCTTGCGGGACGGTTTGCGCTCGGGCTGCGGCGCGCGCCGCATCTTCGGGCGCGAGGTCGCGCGAAAGCAGTTTCGGGTCGATGCGTCCGACGAGCAGATTACGAAATTCCGCAATCAGGCTGCGGATGAGCACCTGCATGTCGGTTCCCGCGTCGCTGGCTTCGTCGATGGTCGCGAGCATCGCCGCAGCGTCGCGGGCGATTGCGGCGTCCACGAGCGCACGCGCCGAATTGCGTCCGCTCGCGCCGAAGGCCAGCTCGATAGCGGCGCTGTCGATCGCACCGTCGGCGAAAGCGGCGGCCTGCTCGAGCATCGTGAGCGCGTCGCGAAGTCCGCCGTCGGCTCGATACGCAATCGCGGAAAGCGCGGCGTCGTCGATGGCAATGCCTTCGGCCGCGGCAATCTCGCGCATCCGTTCGATCATGACCGGGATCGCAATCCGCCGAAACGCATATCGCTGACAGCGGGAGAGAATCGTAACGGGAAGCTTCTCGGGCTCGGTGGTCGCGAGAATGAATACGGCGTGCGCGGGCGGTTCTTCCAGCGTCTTCAAAAACGCGTTCGCCCCTTCTTTAGTGAGCATGTGCGCTTCATCGATGATGTAGACTTTCATGCGCATGGCGGACGGGGCGAACTTCACCGCGTCGCGCAAGGCGCGAATTTCGTCGATGCCCCGGTTGCTCGCCGCGTCGATTTCAAGCACGTCGAGCGCGGTTCCCGAGAGCATGGCCAAGCAAAATTCGCACGTATTGTCGGGCATCGCCGTCGGACCGTTGACGCAGTCGATGCAGCGCGCGAGAATTTTCGCAGCGGAGGTTTTTCCAGAGCCTCGCGGCCCGGAAAAAAGATAGGCGTGAGCCAGTTTGCCGCTTTCGAGTGCGCTGGAAAGCGTGCGAACGACGGCATCTTGACCGACTAAGTCGGAAAACGTCTTGGGTCGCCAGGTTCGGTAAAGGGACACGTCAGCAAAGGTACTTGAGCACGTTTCGGAGCGCCTGCCGGAGGGTATACCTTCCAATGCTTCCGCTTCTCCGTTATGAGCGGCGGCGTATCGTGTTTACGAAATAAAACACAACGCAGAATAGGAAAAACATCGTGGATTACCGGGCTGCGCTTCGAGAGAAGTTCGGTTTCGAATCATTCCAGCCGGGCCAGGAAGAAGTCGTTTCACGGGTGATTTCGGGTGAGGACACGCTGGCTATTCTGGCTACCGGAGCCGGCAAGAGTTTAACCTACCAGCTTCCCGCTCTGCTCCTCGAAGGAACGACCGTCGTTGTTTCTCCGCTCATCGCGCTGATGAAAGATCAGCTCGATATGTTGCGCAATCAAGGCGTCACCGAAGTCGTCGCGCTCAATTCGACGCTCTCCGAAGATCAGGAAGCTGCTGCGGTCGAGCGGATTCGCGCGGGCAATATCAAGATCGTCTTCGTCACCCCGGAAAAGCTCGAAGACGACCGGTTTCTTCGCATCCTGCAGCAGTTGCGCGTTCCGCTATTCGTCGTGGACGAGGCGCATTGCATCAGTCAGTGGGGTCATGACTTTCGTCCGGCGTACTTGGCGCTCGGCCACGTCATTGAAAAACTGCGCCACCCAACCGTACTGGCGCTGACGGCGACCGCGACGCCGGCAGTTCGCGAAGATATTTTGCACCAGTTGGGCATTCCGAACGTGAAGCCGATCGTTAAGGGCTTCGATCGGCCCAACCTGGTTTATGCGGTGCGCCGAGCCGAGAAGGAAGCCGACAAGCTCAAAAACCTCAAGCAGCTCTTTACGACCGGCGAACTCGAAGGTACCGGCATCATTTACACGGCCACGATCAAGAACGCCATGGAAGTGCAGAAATATCTGCACGACCAGCTCGACGTGCCGGCTGCGGTCTATCACTCGAAACTGCAGAAACAGGATCGCACGGCCGTGCACGAGCTGTTCATGAGCGAACACATTCGCGCGGTCGTTGCGACCAACGCATTCGGGTTGGGCATCGACAAACCGAACATCCGTTTCGTCGTGCACTACGATCTGCCGGGATCGGTCGAGGCCTACACGCAGGAAGCCGGGCGCGCCGGGCGCGACGGCTTGACCTCGAAGTGCATTCTCATCTACCGGATGAGCGATACGCGCGTGCAGAACTACTTCCTGACCGGCAAGTACCCCGACATCGAGGAAGTGCAGAAAGTATTCGGCACGCTCGAAATTTTCGGGACGCAAGAGGGCGGCGTTTCGATGACCGACCTGCGCAAGATTCTTCAACTGCCGCTCACGAAACTCAAAGTGATTCTCGCGCTGCTCAAAAAAGGCGGTTTCATCGAAACGCCGAGCCGCTCGAAATACGTGCTTACCGACGCGGCGCGCAAGAACCGGCACCTCGTGCTGAATCTTGCAAGCTACGAAACGAAAAAATCATACGATCAGAGCAAGCTCGCGATGATGCTGCAGTACGCCGAGAACACCTCGTGCCGGCGCAAATTCATCTTGAATTACTTCGGCGAGGACTACGAACGCGGCCGCTGCGGCATGTGCGATAACTGCCGGCGCGCCGCGCTGTTTCCCGCAGCAGCAGCAGCGGCTCCGGACGCCGTTTCCGGGTACCGCATCGCCGACGTGGTCAATCATCCGAAGTTCGGACAAGGCACCGTAGAACGCGTTGAGAAAGACCTGGTTACCGTGCTCTTTCCAAGCGTCGGATATAAGACGCTCCTTGCTTCTGCGGTAAGCCGCGACGAGGCGAAGATCGCCTGACCCCGTTCTCCCGCGGTTTTCGTAACCAATCGTTTATTCTGACTGCATTCGCGGCCGGCTGTTTGTTCGTGCTTGCGGGTCGCGCGCATGCGCAAGCACCGCCCGCTCCCGCGCCGACGCCTTCGTCCTCACCCACGGCGTTTCCGACCGGCGCTCCGGCGTCAGCGCCCTCGTCGCTACCGACGTCCCTCCCCGCCGCAAGTCCCGCGCCCGTACCGACCGCCGCACCAATCATCGTGCAGCCGGCCTCCGCGCAGGTGGCCGTCGGATTCGATCAGACCTTGAACGTGAGTGCTGCATTCGGCGCGATCACCGCCGTTGTGGCAAATCCGGCGCTGGTGAGCGCGCGCATCGATCAAGCCGCGCAAACGGTCGTGCTGACCGGCGTCGCGCCCGGTTCCACCTCGGTGACGATCGCGGATCAACGCGGCACCTCCCTCGTGGTTCCGGTTCGCGTGGCCTACCGAGCCGGCAGCATTGCCGATGCGGCGACGGTTCGGATCACGGGCGATCCGGCCGGCGCCGACTTCATTCGCGAAGCCGCCTCGCAAACGGCGCGGGACGCCGCCCAAGCGCGGGCGGGCGCGCAAATCATCATCGCGACCGATTCGATCGCCTACGCCGGCACGCTGGGACAAGACGACGTCGCAACCGTCGACGTGCCCGTGCTCGTTCAAGGCGACGGATTCATTTCGGCGGACGGCACCACGCACGTGCGCGTCGAGAACGAAGCCGCTCCGAAGATTCAGCCCGACTCGCTCATGGTCAGCGACTATCCGGAAACGCTTACCGAAAACGGCGTGCTTTTTACCTCCGATCTGAAGATCGAACAGCCGTCACGGTTTCTTTTCTTTCACTACAATCCAACCGGACAGCCTGGCCGGCGCATCGTGCTGCGCGCCGAAAACCGCTCGCGCGAACCGGCGCTCGTTCAGTTCATCGATGGCGACGGCGGCCCCGGCTCCAACGAGATGGAAGTCGGACACACCTCGACCAAACGTTTTCTCGTGCACCTCGTGCAGAACGAAGGGCGCATCATTCAAATTCCCGGCAACGGGTCGGTGAATCTCATCGAAGCCGAGCTGCCCGCCTCGACGATCGTGAGCGGCACGCTGCAGCTGCGCGTCCTCAACGGCAGCACCGTGCACTTGACGCTCTTTGCACAAGACGCGACGCAGTCACCGGACGTCCCGTTAACCTCGACGATGCTCCTGTCCGGAACGCGCCTGCACGCGCGAGGCACCTATCAGCTCGCCGAATTCCATTACAGCACGCTGTGGAATACGACGGATCCATTTCTCTCACTCGCCGTCGGCGAAATACCGTTGCCCAATCTCATGCAAGGGCAAGCGCTCGCGGGCGACTACGGCGTCACGCAGTCGTTCGTCATCAAAGTGCAGAATCCGACCTCGCGTCCGCAGCCGATCGCAATCTACGAGAGCCCGCGCGGCGGCCGCGCCACCGGAACGTACCTCATCGACGGCGTGCTCATTCAATCCCACGCGACACC
>JALYTZ010000268.1 GCA_030854025.1 Vulcanimicrobiota bacterium | reverse complement strand
CGTTTCCCTCGTAGTGATGTGGTCCGCCGAGCAATTTCATCCCGAGCTTCGCAGTGTAAAAGTCGATCGTCTGCTGCATATCGTTCACAAAAATCGACGTGTGCAAAAAGCGTGGCATGACTGGCTTATACCCGCCCAATCGAATTTCGCCGCTTCACAATTCACCAATTCAGCGCGATCCGAAGCGCGGAATGAGGCACGGCTCCGATTCTGGAACTAGATGCCCGGGAGGGAGACTCAGTGAGATCGCCGCCGCGGATCTATGTTGGCGTTACCGACTTGGGCTGGTTTGACTTTCTTTCAGCTCGACCGGGTCTTGACGAAGTGAACTTCTGGCGTCCCGGTGGAAGCGGCGCGCGGCTCGCGCCCGGGACGCTGTTTCTATTCAAGCTCAAGAGCCCGCGAAACGTAATCGGAGGCGGCGGAATATTCGTCCACGCCGAACGCATGACCGTCGGAACCGCTTGGGAATTTTACGGCGAACGCAACGGGGCGCAAAGCGCGAACGCACTACTTGCGCTTATTGCTCGGAACAGACCGACGCCGATCGGTCTCGACCACCCGATTGGATGCGACATCTTATCGACCCCGTTCTTCCTGGAGGCGGACGAATGGCTCTCGTTGCCGGCGGATTGGCCGCGCAGTGGCATCCAGCAAGGAAAATACTACGATCTCGGCACCGTCGCCGGGGATTATTTATGGCAGCAAATCCTTGCGCGCACTGCGGCAAGAAACCCCGCTTTCAGTGCCGGACCGGGAATTTTCGGCGGCCACGGGACGCCCCTAATGGTGGTCCCCCGGCTCGGTCAAGGCACCTTTCGCAAACTCGTTTTAGCCGCATACGATAATCGCTGCGCGTTAACGGGAGAGAAGACGATCCCCGTACTGCAGGCCAGTCACATCAAACCCTTCGCCGAAACGCACGGTCATGAAATCCAGAACGGCATCTCGCTGCGCTCGGACATTCACACACTTTTCGACCGGGGGTACGTAACGATTACGCCCGACCATCGCTTTCGCGTCAGCACCAAACTGCGAGAAGATTTCTCAAACGGTCGCGTCTACTACGAACACGACGGCCGCACAATCCAACTTCCGTCAGAGCCGCAATTGAGGCCAAGGCCCGAATTCTTAGAATGGCATGCGGATGAGGTATTCAAGGGCTGATGGTAGCGGGGTTCGCAACCCCCGTCACGATCGAGCGTGGGAATGAGCGGCAGAGTCTAATGCTTCCGATGACTTCAACTTCGCATCGAATCGGCGCCGTCCAACATCGTGTTGGCGGAAAGCAAATACTGTTGCAAAGCGCCTGTTTTTTTACTGCGTAATGACGATATCATCATCGCTACGGGTTTGGTTTCAAATTCATAGCCTTCGAAGGCGCCCACCGCAACAGCGAGGTCCTTCGCTTCTGCGGGACGCGACGGATTCAAAGCCATTCGTTCCACATTTAGTGGATACTCAAAAACAGGTTTCGCAGTCTGCGCTCTGCCGAGACCGTAGAGCCGCCCAGGGTAAGAGCTGTTACGAACGCCAATATTTTTGCTGTAACTCTCATTCCCGGCAAATTTCGCTAGTGTAAGAAATAGCGGTGTGATGAGAAGACGAGTGATATACCGGCTTGGTTGGCGGCGGCGATTACGTCGGCGTCGCGGATCGAACCATCGGGAGCGATGATCGCAGTGCAGCCGGCGGCCGCGGCCTCTTCCAGGCCGTCCGCGAAGGGGAAGAAACCGTCGCTCGCGCAGGCGGCGCCGCGCGCCTTCTCACCCGCGCGCACTCCGGCGATTTTCACGGCGCTTACGCGATTGGTTTGACCGGCGCAGATGCCGCGCGTTGCGCCGTCTTTGACGATAACGACGCCGTTGCTCTTGACGTGACGCACGATGTCCCAGGCAAATGCCAGATCGTGCCACTCTTGCGGGAGCGGCTCGCGTTCGCTAACGACGCGCCACGTCTCCCGTGCAAACGTCGGATCCTCTTCTTCGGCGAGCACGCCGCCGAGCGCGCTCCGTACGCGCAGCTCGCGCTGCAGCTCTTCGGGCGCGCCAAGCGCGTAGCGCATGATGCGCAGGTTCTTCTTTTTCTGCAGCAGCGCAAGTGCGTCGGGCGAGAATTCCGGCGCGGCCACGATTTCCAAGAAGAACGCCGACAGCGCTTGCGCCGCTTCAAGATCGACGGGCGCGTCGAGCGCAATGATGCCGCCGAAGGCCGAAACGGGATCGGCGTCGAGCGCGTCGCGCACCGCTTTTCCGACCGATGAACGTTGTGCGACGCCGCACGGAACCGTATGCTTGACGATCGCGGCTCGCATAAACCGTTCGTGCTGCGAGCCGATTGGCGCGCCGAGCGGCGCGCGTGAAAGCAGCCGCAACGCAGCATCGAGGTCCAGCAGATTGTTATAGCTGAGCGCCTTGCCGTGGAGCTGTTCGGGAAGCCGCTCGGGGTTTGCCAAATAGAATGCGGCGCGCAATTGGGGGTTCGTGCCGTAGCGCAGTCGCTGCGCGAGCGGGAGCGTCAGCGTGAGCGCACCGGGCAACGCGCTGGGAAGAGCGTCGCCCGAGCCGGCGAGATAGTGCGCGATTGCCGCGTCGTACTCTGCCGTGCGCGCAAAAGCCGCAACCGCAAGCCGTCGACGCGCCGGTTCGTCAACACCGCCGGCCGGCAATGCCCGCAGGAACGCGTCGTACTGTGAAGGATCGCTCAGAATCGTTACGTCGTGAAAATTTTTTGCTGCGGCGCGCAGCAGTGAAACACCGCCGATGTCGATCTGTTCGATCGCTTCGTGAAGCGTTGCCGCGTGATTGGCGATCGTCGACTCGAACGGGTAGAGGTTAACGACCAAAACGGACAGATCGGCAATGTGATACTGCTCCGCTTGATCCGAGTGCGCAGCGTTATCGCGATCGCGCAGGATCGCGCCGAAGACTTTGGGATGCAGCGTCTTCACGCGCCCGTCGAAGAGTGCCGGAAAGCCGGTTAAGTCTTCAACCTCGCGCGCTTCGATGTTGTGACCCGCAAGAAACGTACGCGTTCCGCCGGTCGCGTACAGCGTGTAGCCGCGTTCGACGAGCGCCTGCGCAACGGCCGCCGAGCCCGTTTTATCCGAGAGCGAAAAGAGCGCGCCTTTAGGCAAGCGCGGGCTCCCGCCGCGCATCCTGCGTAAGTTCGGCCGAAATCAGCGAGCTAATTCCGGCTTCGCCCATCGTTACCCCGTACATGCGATCGGCCAGCTCCATCGTCTGCTTGTTGTGCGTCACGATGATCATCTGCGAATCGCCCGCAAGTTCGCGCACCATGCTCGAAAAACGTTCGACGTTGGCGTCGTCGAGCGCCGCATCGACTTCGTCGAGCAGGTAGAACGGCGCCGGACGCACGCGAACCAGCGCGAAAATCAGCGCCGCCGCCGTCATCGCGCGTTCGCCGCCCGAAAGGGTTGCCAGCGGCATCAGCTTTTTGCCGGGAGGCTGAATGGAGATCTCGATACCCGTTTCCGAGACGTTGTCGGGATTGGTTTGCCACATCTTGGCGAGGCCGCCCGGGAACAGCCGCGCGTATACGTCGCTGAACGCCGACGCAACGGCATCGAACGTTTCGTTAAACTGTGCCTGGGTCTGCGTTTCGATTTCGCGGATCGACTGCAGCAGCGTTTCGCGGGCCTTCGAAAGATCGTCGAGCTGCTCGCGCAGGAACGATTCGCGCGCCGCCAATTCGTCGCGATCGGCCTCAGCATTGAGATTGACGTTCGAGAGCCGCGAAAGGTCTTCGCGCAGCCGTGGCAGTTCGTCCGCGAGCGCGTCGGGCTCGTTCTTATAGCGTTCTTCGACATCGCGGCACTCGTCGTCGGTAGCCGGATTCTGCGCGAACTGCGCGACGAGCATACCGAGTTCCGCTTCGATCTCGGCCAGGCGCGTGCGGTGGCGTTCGCCGCCGGCGGCCGCATCGCGCTCCTCGACCTCCGCGCTGCGCACGTCCGATTCCAACCTCGTGAGGCGATCGGCCATTGCCTCGCGCTCTTTGCGCGCGGCCGCAAACTGCGTGTCGGCCTCGTCGGCGCGTGCGCGCAAGCGTTCGACCTGTTCGCCGGCTCGATCCGTTTGCGCGACCAACTGCGCGATTTCCGCCAGCATCGACTCGCGCGCGGCGTGCGCCCGCTCGCGGTCTTGATCGATCATGCCCAAGCGCCCCTTGGCACCGTCGCGCTCCGCACCGAGCGCGGCGAACCGTTCGCGCAGATCTCCCGCGTCGGACGCGGCTTGGCTTTGCGTGCCTTCGGCAAGCGCAATCGCTTTACGCGCCCGGGCGAGTTCGCGTTCGAGCCGCTCGCGATGTTCGTCGCTGCGCATCTCGTCTTGGCCGGCACTTTCGAGATCACGCTCTCGCCGGCACGCGGCTTCGGCCTTTTCGTGCAGGTCGTCGGCCTGCGCGCGAGCATTCGTGTGTTCGGTCTTCATGCGCTCGACGTCGGCGGAAAGGCTCGCGATTTCGCCGCGCACTTCCGTTAACCGAAGTTGCGCGTCGCGCAACGCGGCGCTGGCCGCTTCACGCTCGGCCACGAGTGTTTGACGGCGCTGCTCCGCTGAGGCGACCTGCGCTTCGAACTGTGCGAGTTTGCCGCCCATGCCCGAAAGCTGCTCGCGCAGCGTCTGCGCTTGAACGCGACGCGAAAGGATCGATCGCTCGCGCCGGTAGCGTCCGCCGGTGATAGCGCCTCCGCCGGTGATCTGTTCGCCCGTGAGCGTAACGATCGTGTCGTTTAAGCCGCGATTGCGCGCAAGGTAGATGCCGGTCGCAAGCGTATCGACGACGAGCACGTTGCCGACCAAAAAGCGCACGACGCCTTCGTATTGCGGCTGCGTGCGAATAAGCGTATGCGCGTAGTTGATAACCCCGCGCACGCTTTTGAGTTCGCTGCCGAGTTCTTTTCCGGGCCGGTTTGCAAGCGTGTCGAGCGGCAAGAACGTGGCGCGCCCGCTTTCCTTGAGGTTGAGGTATTCGATGGCGCGTTCCGCATCCTCGGACGAAGCGGTGATGATGTTTGAAAGACGCGCCCCGAACGCAACATCCATGGCCCGGGCATACGGCTCGTCGGTCGTGATGAGATTGCTCACGATGCCTTCGATACCGCGCAGCTCGCCACGCTGCCACGCTTCGACGACCGCGCGCGTGCCAGGCACGTGGCCCTCGAGGGAAGCTTCCAGCTCTTCGATCGTGTGCAGCCGCGATTCAGCGGCCTTCACTTCGCCTGAGAATTCGCGCGCGGCGTTCATGGCGCGCGCGTGTTCGGATTGTCCCTCTGAAACCGCGCGTTCGGTTTGCTCGAAATGCGCCAGCGTCGCCTTCAGCGCGTCCTCGAGCTCCGTCACGTGTGCCGCGCGTTCGCCGAACTTGTGCGAAGCGGCGCCGGCGGCGATCTGCCCGGCCTCGGCACGATTGCGCGCCGACTGCGCTTCATTTTCGATCCGCTCGGCTTCGACGCGCGCGTTCTGGCCCTGCACGCGGCGTTCGGCCTTTTTCGCCGCGTCGGCGGCTGCCGCGGCTTCGACCTCGCGCAGCTGGGTGAAGATTGCATCGAGAGCGCCGCGCGCCGAGGAGAGTTCGCTCTGTGCGCGCAGCTCGCGCTCGCGAGCCGCTTCCACTTCATCTCGCAGCGGCGTAAGTCGTCGCTCGAGGTCTGCGATGGTCGCTTCGAGCGTCTCGCGTTCGAGCTGAACGCGCGCGACGTCTTCGGAGGTCTGCGTGTTCTGCGATTCGAGCGCTTCGCGACGCGCGAGGGCAGCCGCATGATCGGCGCCGACCCGTGCCAGTTCCGCGCGCAGTTGCTGGCTTGCGGTGCGGAATTCTTCGAGCGCGAGTTCGTGCTGGTACGCGCGCGTGCGCATCGCCGCCAAATCCGCACCCAGCGATGCGGCCTTGGCTGCGGCCGCACCGCGCAGCTCCTCGTTTTTCTCAAGCTCCCCGTGCAGCATTTCGCGTTCGATGCGGCGCGAGGCGCTCGCGCGAACGTACGCGAGAATTTCGATGTCTCGAACGCGGGCGCTTAGTTTGCGGTAGCGTTTCGCGCGCCGCACTTGCGTGTCGAGTTCGGGAATGCGGCGTTCAAGTTCCGCGATCAAATCGTTGATCCGAATCGCATTCTGCTCGGTCTGTTCCAGGCGGCGCATCGATTCGTTTTTGCGCGAGAGGAATTTTGCGATGCCGGCCGCCTCTTCGAACAGCGAACGGCGATCGGTCGGTTTGCTCGTAAGAATCGCATCGATCTGCCCTTGCGACACGATCGAATAGCTTCCCGGGCCAAGTCCCGTGCCCATCAGCAATTCCAGAATGTCGCGCAACCGGCATTGATTGCGATTGATAAAGTATTCCATTTCGCCCGCGCGATAGGCACGGCGCGTCAGTTCGACTTCCGTGTAGTCGATGGGCAGCTTGCGATCGGCGTTATCGAACGTGATCGACACTTCGGCAAGGCCCAGCGGCTTGCGTTTCTCATTGCCGGCAAAGATGACGTCTTCCATCTTCCCCGAGCGCAGGCTCTTGCTGCTCGTTTCACCCAGAACCCAGCGAAACGCGTCGATCAAGTTCGACTTGCCCGACCCGTTTGGTCCGACGATTGCGGTGATGCCGCCCGAAAAGTCGAGCGTCGTCGGCTCGGCAAAAGTTTTAAATCCGAAGGTCTTGAGTCTTTTTAGGTGCATGGCGCGGTGTCGTTCACAGTCTTGTCTGAAGTGTTTTGAGAGCTTGCGTTGCGGCGTTCTGCTGCGCGGCTTTTTTGGAAGGACCGCTGCCTGCGCCGAGCCGTTCGCCGTGCACCGTCACGGTTGCAGTGAACGTGCGCTCGTGCGCGGGACCGTCACCTTCTTCACGGTAGACCGGCGTACAGGCGAAGCGCTCCTGAGTCAGTTCTTGCAGCTGCGTTTTTGGGTCGGCAACGTCGGCGGCCGCGTGATCCAGGTACGCAATATGCTCGCGTTCGACGAACGCACGAGCGTCTTCAAATCCAAAACTGCGAAAAACCGCCGCGATGAACGCTTCGAACGCGTCGGCCAGAATTGAAACGCGTTCGGTCCCTCCATGCGCGCGTTCGCCGGCACCGACGCGCACCAGTTCGCCGAATCCCAAGCGGCGCGCACTTTCGGCGAGAACACGATCGTTCACTACAGCCGCCTTCCGTTTCGCCAGCGTGCCTTCCTTATCGTCGGGATAGTTTGCATAGAGCCAGTTGCCGACGATCATGCCGAGCACCGCGTCGCCGAGAAATTCGAGCCGTTCGTTACTGGGCAAACCTTCTTCACGCGCGGCGCTTTCATGAACGAATGCCGCCTCGAGCGCGTCGAGTCCGTCCGATGGAAGATTTGCAACGGCAAGCAGCGCGCGCATCCGCCGCCGCCGCGATTCGCCAGCCATCTATCGGTTACGTAAGCTTGCCGAAGACTAGGACGCTGTTGTGTCCACCGAAACCGAATCCGTTGGACATGGCGATGTTGACCGTGCCTTTGCGCGCGACGTTCGGTACGTAATCGAGCGTACATTCGGGATCGGGATTTTCGTAATTGATCGTCGGCGGCATGATGTCGTTCTTCACGGCGAGCACGGTAGCAATACCTTCGATGCCGCCGGCTGCGCCCAGCGCGTGTCCGTGCATCGATTTGGTCGAACTGACCGCCACGCGCGCCTTCGGCCCGAAAATCCGTTCGATCGCCTGCGATTCCGCGACGTCACCTAAGGGCGTTGACGTGCCGTGCGCGTTGATGTAGTCCACGTCTTTGGCTGAAATGCCCGCGCGGTCCAGCGCGCGCTGCATTGCCATCTGCACGCCGTGACTGGCCGGGTCGGGCGCTACCAAGTTATACGCATCGGCCGACTGACCGTAGCCGAGCACTTCGCAGTACATCGTAGCGCCGCGGCGCTTCGCGTGTTCGTACTCCTCGAAAATCAAAACGCCCGCACCTTCGGCAAGCACGAACCCGTCGCGTTCTTTATCCCACGGACGGCTTGCGCCGGCCGGGTCGTCGTTGCGCGTCGAAAGCGCTTTCATGGTGCAGAAACCGCCGAGCGCGAGCGGCGAAATCGTCGCTTCGGTTCCTCCAGTTACCATTGCATCGCAATCGCCGTTAACGATGTAGTTGTAGGCGGTGATCATTGCGTCGTTTGCAGACGCACACGCGCTGGCCACCGAGAAAAACGGACCGCGATACCCGAACTGCATCGAGATGTGCGCCGGCGCTGCGTTCGCCATGAGCATCGGTATGAAGAACGGCGTCACTTTCGACCACGTGCCGTTCTTGTTCGCGATATCGGAGTTGTGCCAGAACGTGAGGATGCCGCCGATGCCCGTTCCTAAAACGGAACCGACGCGGTCTTTGAACGCCTCATCTTCAGGAAGCTGCGCGTCACCGATCGCTTCGCGCGCCGCAACCAGCGCATACTGCGCGAAACGGTCCATGCGCTTGGACTCTTTCTTGCCGATCAGCGCGTCGCTGTCGAAGTCTTTTACTTCGGCCGCAAAACGCGTCGAAAACGCGCCCGCATCAAACGCGGTAATCGGCCCGACGCCGCTTTCGCCCGCAATAAGTCGCCGCCAGAACTCAGGCCGGGTATTCCCGAGCGGCGTAACGGCGCCCAAACCCGTTATGACGACGCGGCGTTTGCCGCTAACGTTCATCGAAGCATCCAAAACGCACTCCAGTTACGGGGAGTCCGAACGGTCCCCTCTTGAAGACCAATCCCACCGAGCGCTCCCATACTAACAAAAGGCGCTTCCGTGCAGTTTATAGGTAGCTCACTCTCGCTTCAAACCCAGCAAGGAGTTCCTCCAGATGAAACAGGTGTACGTCGCGGCTCTGGCAGCAGTTTTCGGGCTCGGATCCGTGGGATCGGTCGCGCTTCATGCGGCTACGCATCCGTCGGCCTCGAACTCGGGAATATTCAGCGGTTCGGCTCTTCCCGCGTCCGCCGATCAGGACGACAACAATCAGGGCAACCACGGCGACCGGGGTCGCGGACATGGCCGCGGCCACCGCAAGAATCAAGCCGCGAACTGCAATCAGGGATATCAGCAATACGGGCAGCAATACGGGCAGCAGTATGGCCGGCAGAACGACCCCGACGATAACAACAATACTAATAACGGCCGCTACAACTGCGGCACGTACGGCAATGGCCAATACGGAAACGGCCAGTACGGCAATGGCCGGAACGGAAACGGAACGGTCAGCGGCTTGATCGTCGGCGTCAACGGCAATCGCGTATCCCTCCAGCAAGGCTACTCCAACCGGCTGACGATCGACGATCAGCCCGCGCTCGACCGTCAGCAAACGGGCCGAGTCTACGTTGGTCGCAACATCACCGCCTCCGGCTACTACCAGAACGGTCTGTTCTACGCCACGAGCATCCGCTAGCAGGCCACCGTCGAAGTGCCCGGTAGCGGCGGCGAACCGCGCCCGGCCTTCGACAGCTCAGGCTGACAAAATGAGAGGACATCTGTGCTTTGCTAAGTCGGGGACATCGCTGCTTTGCTTCTCCAGCTTGAAAATTTGACGCTAACGGCCGGCGATGGTATAGTCTTGCGGCTATGTTCCAGTTCGATTTACAGCTTTTTGCGTCCAAAAAGGGCGCCGGGTCTACTCGCAACGGGCGGGATTCCAATGCGCAGCGTCTCGGGGTGAAGAGATTCGGCGGGCAGTCGGTGCTCTCGGGCAACATCCTGATCCGTCAGCGCGGGACCAAGTTCTATCCGGGTGAGAACGTGGGAATCGGTAAGGACCATACGCTGTTCGCACTCGCGGACGGAACGGTCGAATTTGCCACGCACCGCAATCGGCAACACGTTCACGTGCGGGCTTCGGCTGCCTGATTCCGCCGACCGCCTGGATCGACGTACTGACGAGAGGGCCCTCCGGGTCCTCTTTTGCTTTGTTTGGAAGTAAGCGCTCGTAGTGAAATTCATCGACGAAGCCTCCGTGAGCGTGGCTGCCGGCAA
>JALYTZ010000273.1 GCA_030854025.1 Vulcanimicrobiota bacterium | reverse complement strand
GTCTTGACGTTTACCATGACGCGCCCGCGGACGCGGAACGGAGCGTGCTTGAGCGTCATCGGCATTCCGTTGAGCGTGGCGTGCGAATCCCCGATATGGAGTTTGAGCGTTTGGTCTCCGCGTATGACGGCAATCCATCCGGACTGCCGGTCGAACTTCGTGGTCGCGCCCAGTGCATCGTCGAGCGGCCGCAGTGCGACGTAGATTCTACCGGGCGTCGTCGACACCGGCGGAACGTCGCTAATGAGACGCTGACCGTCAACGCGAACTTCGACCGGATGCGAAAACGACAAGGTCAGCGATGCGGCGAGCGCGATCACCGCCGTTGCAGCCAAACTCGTCCACGACGGCCCCTGCATGACTATGGCGCGGTCAGCACTCCCGCCTACTCGGGATATATCTCGCGAATGACTTTTTCGATTTCGAGCCGCAGCGCGCCCAACAGCTCGGTCTCGGTAAAGGTGCCGACCAGCTCGCCTGCCCTATAGATCGCGCCTTTTCCCTTGCCGCCGGCTACGCCGACGTCGGCCATCTTCGATTCGCCCGGACCATTGACGACGCAACCCATGACCGCAACTTTCACCGGTGCGGTGTACTCTTTGGCGATCGCTTCGACGCTGCGGCCCAATTCTAGCACGCTGATTTCGGCGCGCCCGCACGATGGGCAGGCGGTGATTTCGAAACCTTTTTCGCGCAGTCCGAGCGACTTGAGAATGCCCCAGCACACAGGCACTTCCTCGATTGGGTCGGCCGCCAGCGAAACGCGAATCGTATCGCCGATTCCCTCGAACAGCAAGATCCCAAGACCGATGGATGATTTGACCGTTCCGTCACGCAGCAGGCCCGCTTCGGTAATTCCCAAGTGCAGCGCGTACGGCGTGGCGCGTTCGCGCAGGCGCCGGTCCATCAGCCGATACGCTCCCACGGTCGTGCGAACGTCATGCGCTTTAAGGGAAATGACGATGTCGGTGTGTCCTAGGTCTTCAAGGATCTGCACGTGGCGCAGCGCGGATTCGACCATGGCCTCAGGACTGTGTCCGAGCGTCTTTTCTAAATCGGGAGCCAGCGAACCCATGTTCACGCCGATGCGAATCGGAATCCCGCGCGCCTTCGCCGCCTCCACTACTTCGCGCGTTTTTGCAACGTCGCGAATGTTGCCCGGATTCAGCCGAAGCTTTGCGACGCCGGCTTCGATTGCGGCAAGCGCCATGCGGTGGTCGAAATGAATGTCCGCCACGATCGGCACCGGAGAACGATGCACGATCGCCGGCAGACCGGCCGCATCGGGCGCGTCCTTCACCGTCACGCGTACGACTTCGCAGCCTTCCATCGCGAGGGCGTAAATCTGCTCCAGGGTTTTCTCGGCATCCGCCGTGTCGGTCGTCGTCATGGACTGCACGACAATCGGATGATCGCCGCCGATCCAAATGCTTTTCGCATCCGATTTGCCGGTTTTGTTTTGTAGGAAGACCGGTTTGCTTTCCCGGCGTAACCGCAGCGCCATCTAGAAAATGCCTTTGCCTTGAACGATGTCCGTAATGTCGCGGAACGTCACGATCGCAATAAGCGCGAGCAGCGCAGCGAATCCGGCGATGTGCACCATCGCTTCTTTTTCGGGATCGACCGGCTTACCGCGAAAGAGTTCGGCGATGATGAACGCGCCTCGGCCGCCGTCGAGCGCCGGTACCGGCAGCAGATTAAACAGACCGAGCGCAAACGAAATCGTCGCGGCGAAGTAGAGGTAGGCGCCCCATCCGAAGTCTTGAATCGTCGTTGCGGCTTGACCGATTCCTACGATGCCGTGCACGCCGCCCGCGTACTGCTGCGGATGGCTCGCGAGCATCGCGATTCCACCGACGGTTTGCTGCGCGATAATCCAAAACTCGAGACCGCTGTCGCGAACCGCTTCGCGAAAGCCGACGCGCGCGTAGACCGCAATCGGGTCGAACCCGATGCACCCGTTCGTCGCCGGTTGCGGCTTGGGACACGCGCCGGGCGTTACGTGTACCGTGCGCACCACACCATCACGCTCGTACTGGAGCTGCAGCGATTTGTGAAGCGAATTATGAATGAGGTTCACGAGCTGATCGCCGGCCTGTATTTGCACGCCGTCGATTGCGAGGATGCGGTCTCCGGGCGCGAGGCCGGCCTTTTGGGCAGGAAGTCCGGCGATAACCGGACCGACCAGCGGCTGCGCCTTGTCGCTCTGAACGCCGAACACGAGCGCCGCAAACAGCAGAATAGCGATGCATAAGACAAAATTCGCTAAGGGACCGGCAACGACGATTCCAAGGCGCCGCAGCGGCGACTTCGCTTGGAAATTATCGCTCGCGTACTCGGCTGTGTCGCGGAATTCACGCTGCTGCCCCGCCTCGCTGGTTTTGCCGTCTTCGCCCTGCATCTGACAGTAGCCGCCGATCGGCAGCGCGCGCAGCGAGTACTTCGTGCCGCTCCGCCGGCTCGTCCAACCGAATACCTTGGGCCCCATGCCCATTGCGAATTCCAGAACGCGCACGCCGTTCAAACGCGCGATCAAAAAATGTCCGTATTCGTGCAGCACGATCAACACCGAAAGCACGATCAAAAATACGACGACTTTTTCGATTTGAACCAGATTCACGAGTCCCAGGAGAAGCATCTATACCTCTGTGCGTTGCCGAAATGCGCCGACCGCCGAGCCGGCGCGCTCGCGTGCGGTTGCATCTGCTTCGCGCACTGCGTCCAATGATACGTTAGCCGGTGCCGTCTTCTTCATGACGTTTGCAATAACGCGCGGGATGTCCGCGAAGCCCAACTCTCCCCGTACAAACGCGCGCACGGCGATTTCGTTTGCTGCCGAGAGCACGGCCGGCATCGTGCCTCCCGCCTCTAGCGCCGCGTACGCCAAGCCCAAGCAAGGGAAGCGGTCGAGGTCGGGCCGTTCGAAGTCATACCGCAAGGTTTCCGCATTTCGCGCTCCGCCAATCGCCGTTAAAGCGTCCGGCTGCTCGCTCCGGACCGTTGGGTCCGTCGGCAGCCGGTCGGGATACCCAAGCGCATACCCGATCGGGAGGCGCATGTCGGGCGCGGCCAGTTGCGCCTTGACGTTGCCGTCCGCGAAAACGACCATTCCGTGCGCGACGGATTGCGGATGAACCAACACGTCGATTCGCTTCCCCGGAAAGCCGAATAACCGGCTCGCTTCGATGACTTCGAGTCCCTTATTCATCATTGTCGCCGAATCGATGGTGTTCTTTACCCCCATCCGCCAGGTCGGGTGCGCCAGCGCCTGCTCGAGGGT
>JALYTZ010000272.1 GCA_030854025.1 Vulcanimicrobiota bacterium | reverse complement strand
GCTACGGTGCAGTTGCGATGACGAACCTCGGCTACGTCGGTCCGCGGCCGTGCCCTGTCGTAGCCTACGCGCTTCAAGTGCTGCAGGCGCAAGCCGAAGGCAACGCGCTTCCTCCGATTCCGCAGGCGCCCGATCCGCTTCACGTCGCCAAGGCCGCCGACTATTCCGGAAGTTTTCGTGCCGCCGACGGGACGGTACTCGTGCTGCAATCCTCCGGCGACCGTCTCACGCTCGAGCGGGACGGACGATCCGTGGCGCTCTACCCGCGCGGAAACGACTCGTTCTTCGCCGACAGTCCCGATTTTACGCAGTACCTGCTGCAGTTCGGCCGGCGGAGCGGACGCGTGGTGGAAGCATTTTACGGGCCGCAGTGGTTTACGTCGCAGGCGTATTCCGGCCCGCAAACATTCGCGTATCCCGCTCGCTGGAATGCATACGTAGGTCACTATGAATCCATCGATCCAAATGGATACTACGGCTCCTTGCGGATTTTCGTGCGAAAAGGCAAACTCGTCGCCGACGACGGCACGCCGCTCGTTCCGATCTCGGGGTCGCTCTTTCGATTCGGGAGTGACGCGTGGACGCCCGAACGCATTCGATTCGACGACGTCGTCGAAGGGCGCGCCGCACGCGCGCGTTTGCCGGGCGCCGACTACTACCGGGCCGACACCCAGGGCCCTTAGTCGATGCCGATGTCCCAGAGCATGCCGAGATCTTTTTTTGCAAACGACCGGAACGAAATAAGCGTTTCGGTGTCGACGATGCCTTCGAGTGCGGCGACGTGTTCGGTCACCAGATCGTTGAGCTGCTCGTGTTCTTTGACGCGCACGATGGCGACCAAATCGTACGGGCCGGCAACGCTGTACACTTCGGCAATGCCGTCGATCGCGAGCAAATCGTCAGCAATCGTTCGCAGCCGCAGACGTTCGACATTGAGCAGGATGAAGGCGGTTACCATATGAATGCGACTTCGCTCTACCGTACGGAGGTACCTCATGTTTGAAAATGTCAAGAGCATACGATGGATGGGCGCGCTCGCAGGCAGCGCCGTTCTTTTACTGAGTCTGGCGGCCTGCGGCCATCACGACGTGACGACCCGCAGTTCCGGCTCCGCCGCCGGCGGCGGAACGGCGAGCGGCCCCGCACTCGTTGCGGCCGGAACCACGTTTTACGGCAAGTTGCAGCAGCCAATCGGGACGAAGACGAGCAAAGACGGCGATACCTTCTCTCTCGCGCAGACCGACACGTTTCTCCATAAGAATCCGGCGCTCCACGGAGCCGTCGTCGACGGACATCTCGAGAACGTGCACGGCGCCGGCCCAATGCACCGCCCGTCCATGACGCTGGTGTTCGACGACATAAAAACCGCCGACGGCAGCAAAGCCCCGGTTGACGTGCGGCTGGTCTCGTTCAAAAGCTTCGAGCCGAAAAGTCACCACTTGCGCACGATCGGTATGATGATCGGCGGAGCGATCGCCGGCCACGAGGTTGCAAAACATGCCGGAAGATCGCACGGCGGCCTGATGGGCGCCGCCGGCGGGTACGCGCTCTCGCAAACGCTCAAAACCGATATCGCCGTTCCGGCGGGAACCGTGATCGAACTGCGGTTCAATCAACCGGCGAGGGCAATGTCGGGAAGCTGATCCGCGTTCGGTTTCCCTACTGAGAAACGCCTTCGCGCTGCAGCATGGCAGAATAAATCTGCCGTACGGAATCGATCGTGTCTATCTGATCGACGGGTTTATCATTCCGAATTCGGACGATCCGCGGAAACCGCAGCGCGAAGCCGCTCTCGTGCAATTCACTGGGTTGGATGATATCGAACGCAACCTCCAGCACAATGTGGGGCTCGACGGACATGGCATGCCCGCGCAGCCCGGTTCGATGCTCCAAAAACCACGGAGTCAGCGCGGCGATTTCCGCATCGGTGAGTCCGGAATAGGCTTTTCCGATCGTCATCAGTTTGCCATTCCGTCCGCGAACGGCAAAGGTGTAGTCGGAGAGCACCTTTGCGCGCTTCCCGTGGCCCCATTCGACCGCCACGACGACGACGTCCAGCGTCGATAGCTCGCGCTTGAGCTTCAGCCACCATTTTCCGCGCCGGCCTGGATGATACGGCGAATCCGCTCGCTTCAGCATTAGTCCCTCGTGTCCGCGCGCGCGAGCTTTTTCGAAGTGCTCGAGCACGGCATCCGCACTGTCGGGGCCGGTAAGCGCGCTTGCCTGCACGAGCCCCAGATGATCCGCGGACGTGATAGACGCAGCGAGCTGACGGCGGCGTTCGTGCAGCGGATCGTCAAGGATGTAGGTTTCGCCGATGGCGAGCGCGTCGAACACCATGTAGGTAACCGGAACTTCCGCCAAGAGATCGGCACTGACGACTTTGCGTTGCAACCGCGCTTGCAGATAGCGGAACGGCAGCACGTTTCCATCGCGCTGCGCAACGATCTCGCCGTCGAGAATGCAGTTTCCGGAAACGCCGCTAAGCGCGGCAATCACTTCGGGATAGGAGTGAGAAACGTCGTTTCCCGTTCTTGAAAACAGCCGTACGGTGCCGTCACTTTTGTGGGCTTGCGCGCGTATTCCGTCGAACTTATCTTCAACCAGCCACTCGCCCGCGCGTAGCTCACGATACGAGCCGCTGAATTGCATCGGCGATGCCAGCATGAACCCGATCGGCACGCCGTACGAAATTCGAACGCCGTGAAGACCGCCGGTACGAGCCGCCACTGCAACGCTGCCGATGTCGCCGCTGGCCATGACCGCGCGCCGCACGTCAGCGGATGGAGCGTCAGAGGCTTTCGCGATTGCTTCGATCACGAGAGCTTCTTTCAAGCCGATGCGCAGATCGCCGGTCATGATCTTCACGACGTACTTTGCCTCAAGAGGCTGCTTGCACGAGGACAAGATTCGCTCGCAGAGACGCAACCGGCGTTTGCCGGAGGCACGTCCCGCGGCCGCGGCAATTTCTTCAAACAACGCCCTCACGGACGCAGGCGTCAGCGTCTCGGCAAAGAGTCCCAAATCGGAGGGCGGACGAACGAACGCGGACAAGGCCGCGCCCAGATCGCCATGTTCGCGGTACGCGCCGGCCAGATCTGCGTCGGAAACATCCCAAACGTTCTGTGCCGCACGTGCAATCGTGTTTCCGCCAAGTGAGAGCGTCTTCTGCTCGCGCCGCGCGAACGCGCTGCCCGTAAAGAAATACGCCGCAGCCTCGAGATCCGCCGCGTCAACGCTCTTCAGATACTGCGCCAGCAGTTCAATTTTCCCGTTCTTACCGGCAGTCGCAGCGATCGCATCGCATACAGTCGCAAACCGAATCATCCCTCCGACCCAATCACCTCACGCACGCATCAAAAATTTGATCGCACGTCTAAAATTGTTATCCTGAGCTTGTCGAAGGACGATGTTACTTTCGGAACTTTTCGTCGCGGGCTTCTTGGATGCGTAGAGCGCGTTCGTAGGCGGGCGGCATGGAAGCGCGTTTGCGTCTTGCGGCGCTGTCGCGCAGACGCGCGAAGCCGACGAGTCCGATAACGGCGATGGCCGCGATCGCGAACAGCGGCTGCGAATGACCGTCAAAGCGGACGACGGAAAGGCTCGCCAGAACGACGGCCAAAAGCGAGGCGAGCGTCTCCCATTTTCGCATGCCGTATTTACTTGTTCTTGAAGCGCGCCATCCGTTTTTCGTTGTACGACGCAATGCCTTCTTTCGCGTCTTCGCTCTTGAAGAGCAGCGACTGCAGCTCGCGTTCGAGTGCGAGCGCGTCGTTGAGCGGAAGTTCCAAGCCCGTCTGCACGGCACGTTTGATGTGGCCGACGGCCATCGGTGCCTTGTTCGGAGTCGTGAACTGTTTTGCGTACGTCATAATTTGCTGGCGGAAGCTCGCGGCGTCGCCTTCCAAGATGTCGCTCACGATGCCCCAGTCTAACGCCTGTTCGAAGCTGAAGGTGCGGCCGGTCGCCATCAGTTCGATCGCGCGCGCTTTGCCGACTAGACGCGCTAAGCGCTGGGTTCCGC
>JALYTZ010000270.1 GCA_030854025.1 Vulcanimicrobiota bacterium | reverse complement strand
GCCAAATTGCGCTCCGCCTCGGCCTGCATTCGCCCCATGGCCAGTTCGCGAGCCTCATAAAACCCCTGCGTAAAATTATCCAGCTCGATGTTTTGACCGGCATTTGCGAACTGCTGCATCATGCCTTGATGGCGAATGTGGTACACGCAGTTCCCGACGACCAGTTCCGATGGAATGTACCCGGTTTGGTAGAGCTGGTAGACGTCTTGAACCGAGAGGTCGCACGTGAACGGCAGCTGATCGGCGCGACGGTGCTCTTCGCCGGCCGGAGCCTTGACGGCCGTGCCCAGCGCCACCACTTCGATGCAGTTCGGTTCCAAAAAGCCTTTGATCGCAAGGCGAACCGCAACCACGCCATCGGCACCGAGCGTCATCGCCTCTTCCTCGAGACGGCGGATCGAAAGCTCGCGCGCTTCGTACAGAGCCTGCGTTAGCGTTCCAAGTTCTTGGCTGCGAAAGAACCCCGCCGGCATTTGCCAGCCGATATGGTAGATCGACGAACCCATCACGAGGCCGAGCGGCTTCATGTCCATCTGCGCGAGCAGGCAGAACTCATTGACCGAAAGGTCGCTCGTAAAGAGCGGAGCGCCGCCTTCGCCCGCCATGCGCTTGAGCCGCTTGATCGCGTCTAATGGAACGCCTTTGTCGGTCGTCTGATACTGCGTGTCTTGCTGGCCGCCACCGAAAAATTTCACATCGTCTCCTTACTGCATCAGCCGCGCGAGCGCGCTGCGAGTTTGCGCGTGATGCCGCGCTTGTTCGTTGAGATCGTCGTACAGCGACCGCATCCAATCGCCGACGGGGCAGTTGACCGTTTGTATCGAGGTTCCATGCACGAGTTTCGTTACCGACGGCTCGAGAATGCCGTTTTTTGCGCTAAGGGAATAGCGGAACGCCGTGCCCGCACCTTGCTGGAGCGTGATCGTGACCGCTTCGGCGGCGCCGGTTCCCCACAACCCGCCGTATTGGAACGCCGTAATCGCCGGAAGCGCCCGTTGGAAACGCCGTCCGACGTGAGCGACAATCGCCTTCGCGTCCTGCGTATCGGGTGGAAGCCACGCCGTCAACGTTGCGGGTACTTCCGCACGCGAGGCATCGCTGCTCGGCGCCTCGGAAATTTCGGTCGAGCGATCGTCGAACCGCTCGGCCAAGAATCGCGCGTTTACCGCTAAATCCGATCGCTTTTGCGTCGCAAGCGCCTCAAGCGAACGGCTTGTCGCGCGTTCGAGGATCGAAAGCTGTTCCAACAAGTGGTCTTCCGCGTTCCGTCCCGAATCGTCCGCCGCGGTTCGCTTCGAGCGTGGAATGGCCGCGAACGCTTCGAGCGTTTTGGGAAGATAGGTCGAACGCGTTTCACGCAGCGAGAAAGCGGCTTCGGAAGCGTCGTTCGTCCCTCCGAGCAGGCCTTCGGCTTCGCCGAGCTTCGCCTCTATGTCGCGAACGAGCTGCTGCGCTCGCAGCGGCAGATCGAAGAACGCGTCGTTCACGGAGCGTTGCGGTTCAAGACGGCCTTTGCCTTATCCACTTGCGTGCTCAGCGCATCCACGGTCTGCTGCATTGCCCCAAGCGACTGCACTTTGTACGCATCGATCGCATCGATCGTCGCGTACACGTTGTCGAAGGCGGTCTGCAACTTCGCGACGTCAATCGTCGGATCGGACGCCTGTTGAAAAATTTGCGTGCTTTGGGTCCGCAGCATTTCGCTGGTCGATTCGATCATCGAGCCGGTCGTGTCTTTGAGTGCATTGATGCGATCGAGAGCTAGCTTCTGGTTCGATAGCGCCGAGGAGACGATGACGGCGGTGCGCAGCGCCGACATCGTCGTCGTGCGCGCGCGATCGACGCCCTTGATGAGTTCGCTATTATTCCGCTTCACCAGATCGAGCGCCATATAGCCTTGAACGTTGACCGCCATCTGCGTGAGCAGATCGGTTACTTTTTGGCGCGCGTAGAACAGCACGTTTTCTTGGATGGCCTTGGCGCGCTCGGGATCGCTGATTTCAAGCGCCGCAACGCGCTCGCTGAGCTCGGCGTCGATTTGCTTGCAAAGATAAACGTACTTCTCGATTTTGCCCATCAGCGCCCACATCTCAGCGCGTTCCTGCTCGATGGATGCGTTGTCTTGCAGCAGCTCGTCTTTGCCTTGCATGAGGGAGGTCATGATGCTGTTGATGTGATCCTGAGCCGACTGGTAGCTCTGGAAAAACGTCTTGATGCGGTTGCCGAACGGTAAAACGCCGAGGATGCGCCGCGGCGAAAGAAGCTGCTGCTGCTTGGGATCTAACTTCTCGCACGTATTACGAAGTTCGACCAGGCCGGTTGCGATTTTGGAACCGCGCGTGCCGTCTTGCTTTATCGCATTGACGGGTCGCTGCAGCAGCCGGCTCGATACATTCGCGGACGCTTCGACTTCGCGATCGCCCATGTGTGCGATCGCGTCCACGCGCGTTTTGAACTCGTCGCCGTCGATCGGTGCGGATACAACGTCGTTAATGAAACCCGCCACCTGCTCTTTAAGCTTCGCTACGTCGTCGGTTGGAATTTTGACCGGGCCGCCGGCCTCGACTTGGCGGGGCTCGATCACCGGAACCGGCTCGGGCGGCGTCAGAACTAACGAAGGAACGTTTTCAGGCGTTGGCTCGCTCAAAGCGTTTG
This sequence comes from Vulcanimicrobiota bacterium, assembly GCA_030854025.1. GTDB lineage: Bacteria > Vulcanimicrobiota > Vulcanimicrobiia > Vulcanimicrobiales > Vulcanimicrobiaceae > JALYTZ01. The sequence continues at coordinate 518 of JALYTZ010000270.1, read as the reverse complement.
AACTCCTCGACGGGCTAGTCACATCTCGTTCTTGGATGAGGGTGCAGGTCCTGGGCTCGGAGTCGGTAACGGCTCCCGACGTGAACAACTACGCGGGCGTTACGACCCTTCAGGCATCGATCGTAAGCGGCGGAAGCCGCCGAATTGGCCGAACGCGGTTTTCGCGCGCTGAAAGTCAAAGTCGGACGAAGCGATCTCGCGGCCGACTTGCAAACCATACGCGCGATTCGGAGCGTTGTCGGTCACGACGTAAGGCTCATAGCTTGGTGAAAATTGGTGGGGACCGATTGACATGGAAAACAGGCATCGCGGCGAACGCTTCGGACCTCGTGATACTTGACGTCATGAAGATCGGCGGCGTCACGGGCTGGATGCGCGCCGCTACGCTCGCGCAAGTTGCCGATTTGCCGGTTTCGAGTCACACGTTTCCTGAATTCAGCGCGCATCTGCTAGGAGTAACACCGACGCGTCACTGGCTGGAGTACCTAGATCACGCCGGGGACATCATGCTGCAGCCG
>JALYTZ010000172.1 GCA_030854025.1 Vulcanimicrobiota bacterium | reverse complement strand
ATCCTGCATCCCGGATCGATCGTCGGCAGCGAGGGATTCGGGTACGTTTTCGTCGAGGGTCACTACGAGCGAATTCCGCAAATCGGCAACGTCGTGCTCGAAGACGACGTGGAAATCGGCGCGAACACGTGCGTCGATCGCGCGCAGACGGGGAGTACGCGCGTGGGCCGGGGCAGCAAGATCGACAACCTCTGTCAGATCGGTCACAATTGCCGAATCGGCGAACATTCCGCATTCGCGGCGCTCTGCGGGCTTGCCGGATCGACGCTGGTAGGCGACTACGTTCAAGTCGGCGGACAAGCCGGTTTCAAAGGCCATCTGACCATCGGTTCGCGAGCGATCGTCGGTGGACAGAGCGGGGTTTGGGCGGACGTTCCCGACGGCGCGTTCGTGAGCGGACGTCCCGCGCGGCCGCACAAGGAAGATTTGCGCCGAGAGGCATTGGTTCGAAATCTGCCTAAGGTCATCGCTCGTGTGGATGCACTGGAAGGCAAACCGAAACGCAGCTCCTAGACTTCTGCAATGACCGATTTTCAAACGACATTGCGCGAAGCGGTCGCGTTCGAAGGCGTGGGCCTGCACACGGGCCGCCCGTGCCGCGTGAAGCTCTCCCCGGCACCGGTAAATACCGGCTTTCGCTTCACACTTGACGGCACGGTAAGTTTTCCCGCGCACGCGGAGTACGTGATCGAAACCGCGCGCGCCACGGTCCTCGGAACCAACGGTAAAACCGTCTCGACCGTCGAGCATCTGCTCGCCGCAATTTTCGGCATGGGTTTGAGCAACGTGCAGATCGATGTCGACGGCCCCGAAATACCCGTTGCCGACGGCAGCGCTAAAGCCTTTGCCGATGCGATTGCGGCCACGGGAATCGCGCCCCAAAGCGAACCGCGCGAACGATACGTGCTAAGCGCGCCGTTCTTTGCGCGCGACGGCGAAAAGCTGCTCGTCGCGCTTCCGGCTTCAAGTTTTCGCATCAAGTTCGCCGTCGATTATCCCGCGCCGGTCGGCGCGCACTACCTCGATGCCGAAATAACTCCGGAACTTTTCGCGCACGAGATCGCGGGTGCCCGAACGTTCGGGTACTTGCACGAGGTCGAGGCACTGCGCAAACGCGGGCTCGCGCAAGGCGGCACGCTGGAAAACGCGATCGTCTTCGCTCCGGACGGCCCGATGCAGCCGCTGCGCTGGCACAACGAGGTCGTGCGTCACAAGGTGCTCGACCTGCTCGGAGACCTCGCGCTCCTGGGAGCCTGGCCGCAATTCGAAGTGATCGCCGTTAAGAGCGGCCACCGGCTACACTGTCTTTCCACGGGCGAATTGCGCAAGCAGTTTGCGAGCAAACTTCCATCCGTGAAAGTGCAGTAGAGTGGCCGAACTCGACATCCGGCAGATCATGGAGATTTTGCCGCACCGGTATCCGCTCTTGCTGGTGGATCGCATCGTTGAATTGGAACCGGGCGTGCGCGCAGTCGGCTTCAAGAACGTCACGAACAACGAGCCGGTCTTTACCGGGCACTTCCCGGGAAATCCGCTGCTGCCGGGCGTGTACATGATTGAGGCGCTCGCGCAGCTGGGCGGCTGCGTCGTTTTGGAACCCGGCGAATTTTCGCGCAAAACGCCCTATCTTGCGGGCATTACGAGCGCCAAGTTCCGGCGTCCGGTGGTCCCCGGCGACCGGTTCATGATGGAAGTCCGGCTTCTCAAGCACAAGCGCAACATCGGCTGGGTTCATGCCGAAGGCCGCGTCGACGATCAACTCGTCTGTTCTACCGACTTGATGTTCTCGATCGCATCCGACCCGCGTCTATTCGGCTACGACGCCACGGTGCTGCATGCGTAGCGGCGAGTTGCCCGGATGATTCACCCGACGGCGATCGTTCATCCTAACGCCGAGATCGCGCGCGGCGTCGAGATCGGGCCGTTCTGCATCGTCGGCGAACACGTTTCGATTGGCACGGGCACCGTGCTGCAGGCGCACATCGTGGTGAACGGCTGGACGTCGATCGGTGAAGGCTGCCAAATTTATCCCTTCGCGACGATCGGCGCATCTTCGCAGGATCGCAAGTATCAA
>JALYTZ010000157.1 GCA_030854025.1 Vulcanimicrobiota bacterium | reverse complement strand
GTACACGGGTCGATCGCCACGCGGTCGGAACGGTACGCTCGTCTCTGCGCCGCATTGTGCGCAGACCGTGTGGAAATTTTCGCGCGGCGCGCCGCCGCCCGGGCCCTGCGCCTTGCGGGCCAAGCGGCAATCGCGGCAGCGCTGCGGTTCGTTTTGAAAGCCTTTTTCCAAGTAGAACTGCTGATCGCGCGCCGAAAACGTAAAGCGCTGCGTGCACTCTTTGCACGTAAGAATCTTATCTTCCAAGAATCAGGGCCTCCACTCCAAGTATTGCCGCCCGAAGGCGGGAAGAATGTATGCTCTTAAGGCCGGACCGATTCCTCGCTTGCTTGCACGATTCTCGTCAGCCGGCCGGTCGCCGGAAGCCGACCGCTTCTTTTTTCGCCTCGGACGGAACGTGCAGCAGGGTCGCCGCAGCAATCGCCGCCTCGTAGCCTTTGTCCCCGCGGGCCGGATCCGCCCGTTCCTGCGCCTGAACCGCCGTCTCGGTGGTAAGCACGCCGAAGCCCACCGGTACGCCGGAAGCGAGCTGCACGTTCATGATGCCGCGGGCGCACTCGCCCGCCACGAAATCGAAGTGGGGCGTCTCGCCCCGAATCACAATACCGAGCGCGACGACCGCATCCACTCGATCTGCCGCAATCAGACGGCTCGCGGCAAGCGGCAGTTCGAAACAGCCCGGAACGTGGTAGATGGCAACGTCTTCGTCGAGAACACCGCAGTCGCGCAGGGCGCGCCGCGCGCCATCTTCGAGCCAGTCGGCAAGGTCGGCATAAAAGCGCGCCGACACGATTGCAAATCGTTTGCCTTCGCATTGCGGCGCGGGCGTTTTCTCGCCATCTGCTCTTGACTTCATGCTTTGTCCAGCATGTGGCCGAGCTTGCTGCGTTTCGTCTGCATGTAGTCCGTATTAAACGCCGTCGGCGCCGTCTGCATCGGGACCCGACCGACGATTTTGAGACCGAAGCCTTCGAGGCCGAAAATTTTCCGTGGATTATTCGTGAGAATGCGCATCTCCTTAACGCCCAAATCGACGAGTATCTGCGAGCCGATGCCGTAATCGCGCTTGTCGATAGGAAGCCCGAGCGCAAGATTAGCCTCGACCGTATCCGCGCCTTGATCCTGCAGTTGATAGGCGCGTAGCTTGTTGGCTAGGCCGATGCCGCGCCCTTCCTGACGCAAATAGAGCAGCACGCCGCGTCCTTCAGCTTCAATCATCGCCATCGCCGCATCACGTTGAGCGGCGCAATCGCAGCGAATCGAATGTAGCGCATCGCCGGTGAGACACTCGGAATGAACGCGCACCATAAGATCGCGTCCGTCGCCGATCGCGCCCATCACCATGGCGACGTGCGTGTTCGCATCGAGCACGTTTTCGTACGCGTAGCCTTTCCACATGCCCGAAGACGTCGGGAGATTGAACTCCGCGATTCGCTTGACGAGCTTTTCGTTGCGCATGCGGTAGGCGATCAGGTCTTTGACGGTCGTCAATTTCAGTTGATGTGTTTTAGCAAACTCGATCAGTCCGTCGAGCCGCATCATCGTACCGTCGTCGGCCATGATCTCGCAGATAACGCCGGCCGGATAGAGCCCGGCGAGCCGCGCCAAATCGACTGACGCTTCGGTTTGTCCGGCGCGGACGAGCACTCCGCCGTCACGCGCGCGCAGCGGAAACGTATGCCCGGGGCGCAGTAAATCCGCGGGCCGCGTGTGCGGGTCGAGCATCGATTGAATCGTGGCAGCGCGATCCTGCGCGGAGATGCCGGTGGTGGTGCGGCCGCGCGCTTCGATGGAAACGGTGAACGCGGTCTCGTGCACGGCGCTGTTTTCGGAAACCATCTGCGGCAACTGCAGTTCATCGAGCCGTTTGCCGATGATCGGCACGCAGATGAGGCCGCCGGCATGCTTGCGCATGAAGTTGATCGCTTCAGGGGTCGCCATCTGCGCCGCCATCACGAGGTCGCCTTCGTTTTCGCGATCCTCGTCGTCGAGCACGATGATCATCTTGCCGGCGCGAATGTCCCGGATCGCATCTTCTATCGAATCGAACGGCGACGCGTCTTCCATCGAGCCGGTCAAGTTCGGAAGCACCGCCGTCAGCCGCTGAAGCGACTGGTATGAAGGCTCGCGCTTGCCCGCCCGCAGGTACGAGATTGCCGACTCCGTCAACCCGCAGCGGTCAGCCAATTCCGACGCGTTCAGTCCCGCATCATCCATAGCGGCATTCAACTCATTCGCGAAAGTACTCACCTGTCAAGTTTACGTCCTCAACTTGACATCCGTCAAGTCAGGGACCCAAGTCGGCATTTGCCGCAGCTAGGGCGGAAGCCAGCGCTTGGCGGATGGGTTGGGGCATTGGGCGGCTCTTGAACTGTACGCGATCGATGCAGGCGATTGTGACCGTGAAGGATGCGCCGGTTTCTTTCGTTCGCTCGTTGTAGATGTCGGTTTGCCAGCGCATTGAGGATGCGCCCACTTTTTGAATGTGCGTGCGCATCGTAAGCCAGTCGTCCATCAGCGCCGGTTTGTAGTAGGTCGCTTCGACGTGTACGCGCGGAAGCCAAATATCGAACTCGCCGAAGATTCGATCGTACGGAAATCCAAGCTCGCGGAACATGTCCATCTCGGCGCGTTCGACGAAGCGCTGGTACGCAGCGAAATACATGATGCCGGCAATGTCGATGTCGCCCCACTGCACGCGCAAGCGTGTTTCGAAACGTCGCGCGTCCGGCGGAGTCGAGTCTTTAAACGCCGGCACGTACGGCCTCGAATGCGTACCGTGCCAGCGGATCGACTTCGACGTTCACGCGCGCGCCTGGTTCGCAGCGGCCGAGTGTCGTGCGCGCGAGTGTCTCGGGAATTAGCGCGAGTTCAAACCAATCAGGGCCGGCGGCAGCAACGGTGACGCTCACGCCGTCGACGCTGACGAAGGCTTTCGCGCACGTCATCTGCGCCAGTTGCGGGGGCAATGCAACGCGCATGCGCTCGCCCTGACCTTCGGGCGCGCAAGAAAGCACCGTTCCGACTGCGTCGACGTGTCCGTAGACGAAATGGCCGCCCATTCGATCGCCCAATCGAAGCGAGTATTCCACGTTTACGACGTCGCCTACGTGTAAGCCGCCGAGGTTCGATCGTTCGAGCGTTTCGGGAACAACGTCAAACTCGATGCCGGATCCGCTCACTTCCGTAGCCGTCAGGCAAACGCCGTTGATCGCAATCGAATCTTTCGGCACGACTTGTCCGCACGGTGCATTTTCGAAGCAAACGCGCAACCGCGCACCGCCGCCGGCTAGCATCTGCAGACGCTCGACCGTCCCGCTAAACGCGATCAGCCCGCTAAACACGCCGTATGAACGTTCCGGAAAGGAGCATATCGTTGCCAAGCCGTTCGACGCGATCGTAGTGTAGGCCCGGCGCACTCGTCGCGAGATCGGCTCCGGCAATGACCGGTACCGCAGCGTCGTTTTGCAGCACACGAGGCGCTAGAATCCAGTCGAAGCGATCGACGAGCCCATCGGCAATAAGACGTCCGGCAACGGTCGGGCCGCCCTCGCAGAGCACGCTGTGGATGCCGCGCTCGCGCAAATCGAATAGTGCAGCGCGCAGGTCGAGTTTCATGTCGGCGCGGCTGCCGACAAAGAGTACGTCACCGGCGTCGCGCAAAGCTTCGAATTCCTCACGCAATCCGGCCGGCGCGAGTACGATTGTTTTCGCGTATTCCGGAACCGGCGCGAAAACGGCCGCGCTCGCATGGATGCCGCCGCTTTCGCATGCGACGACTCGCACGTATTCTCGCAGGCGGCGATGTGCAGGGCGGACGGTCAGTTGGGGGTCGTCGACGCGCACGGTGCCCGCACCCACCATCACCGCGTCGTGTTCGATGCGCTGTTGACGCACGTAGGCGCGCGACTCTTCACCGGTAAGCCATTCCATTACACCGAATTTCGACGCGCAATATCCGTCGAGCGAACTTGCCATCTTTAGCGTCACGAAGGGACGACGTTCGCGAATCGCGACGGCGAAGCGCTCGATCAGCGCGGCGGCTTGCGAATCGTCGGCCATGTCAACCGCTATCCCCTGACCTCGCAAACGCGCAATGCCGCCGCCGTCGGTTTTCGGATTCGGATCGGCGACCCCGATGACAACCCGCGCTATACCCGCATCGATGACCGCTTCGGTACACGGCCCCGTACGTCCATGGTGATTGCAGGGTTCGAGCGATACGTAAAGCGTTGCTCCGCGCGCGCGGTCGCCGGCGGTCGATAGAGCGTGCACTTCAGCGTGGGGATCCCCTGCGCGATGATGGTAGCCTTCGCCGACGGTGCAGCCGTCCGCTACGATCACCGCACCGACCGCCGGATTCGGCGACGTACTGCCGAGTGCACGGGCGGCAAGTTCGCAGGCGCGCGCCAGATACAGCCGGTCGGACGGAGTCAGTTGACCGTTACGCCTTTCCAAAACGCGACGTAGTTCGTGATCTCTTTGGCGGCATCTTTCGGCTCGGGGTAGTACCACGCGGCGTCCGGATTTTTTTGACCGTCGACATTCAGCGAGTAGTAGCTTGCGGTTCCTTTCCACGGGCAGGCCGAATGGGTCGCGCTCGGTTCGAGATATTCGCGCTTAACGGCGTCGGCGGGAAAATAATGATTGTTTTCGATGACGACGGTGTTGTCGCTGTCGGCGATGACTTTCCCGTTCCAAACGGCTTTCATGATTATTCCTTCTTTATGGATGCGATGCTCGGTCGCGCACGCGCGACGACGATCGCATGGGCCACGACCCACCCGGACTCGCGCATGGTTGCGGCACAATCCTCGAGCGTCGCTCCGGTGGTGGCAACGTCGTCGATGAGAACCGCTTCCGTTCCGCTTACCGCAGGCGGGCTGCAGCCGAAACGGCCGCGAGCTTGTAATCGGGCGGTGCGATTGCGGCCGCGTTGCGTATCGCCGGCACGTTGGTGTAGGACGGCAGCACATCGTGCTCCGGCGTGCATGGCTGCGCGTTGGGCGAGCAGCACTGCGCCGTCAAAACCGCGATCGCCGCGTCGCGCTCGCGTGGTGGGAACACCCACCAGCAGCCTGTCACTGCGCACGAACGTTGCAAGCCGCTCGCCGAGTGTTCCAGCCACGTCACGGCGACCATGTTTGAGCGCAAGTATCGCGCGTTTCCACGCACCGTCGTACGCGGCAAGCGCCGTCAACGAAAGCGTCGGCAACGCGAACCGCAACGGAGCTTCCGGCGGCGCGCACCGTTCGCAAAGCCCGCTTCCTACATCATCGCAACTCGCACACTGGGGCGGGAAGAGCAGTCGTATCCATCGTTCCATCATGCAGTTCTTTCACGACAGCCCTTCGACAAACTCAGGGTGACAAGGGTGGAAGCTCGGGATGGCTAGGGTGG
>JALYTZ010000133.1 GCA_030854025.1 Vulcanimicrobiota bacterium | reverse complement strand
CTGCAAGAGCCGCGCGCCGCTCCACCACAACACGGTAGGAATGTCGGGCACTGCCAATTCTTGAGTGAGACTGATGATCGAACTGTGGGCGATCGATCCGACGCCGATGTCGATGCGCTCGTTGACGACCGTCGAACTCTCCGCGCAACGGGACGAGGTTGCAAGGTTGAGACCGTTCGTGGCGCTGGTAGAATCGAGAACGATCAGGCGCGACGGATGCTTGCCCGCGACTTGGCAGGCGCGTTCCAAGACCCATTCGCGATGCGTCGGATCGTCGACGAACACGACGAAGTTCATCGTCGCGACCCGCATCGCCGCCGGCGCTTTCTCGGGCGCCGCGCTCTGACGCGATTTGCGCAGCTGGGCTAAGATGGCCGAAATGTCGCTGACCGAATCGACGTGCATGCTAGATGCGTCTCCATTCGCGACCGTCGGCCACGAGCAAAGCGTCGGCGTTCTGCGGCCCTTGGCTGCCCGCGAGATAGTTCGGGAAATCCCGCGCGCGAGATTCCGACCAACGCGACATGATCGGAGTAACGGCTTCCCACGCTCGCTCGACGGCGTCCCAGCGGGTGAACAGCGTGGCGTCGCCGCGCATCGCGTCACCGATCAGACGCTCGTATGCGGGTGCGGAGACGACGCCGAAACCCGTCCCGTAATTGAAGTCCATCGTGACTCCGCGTATGTGCATCTTCGGGCCGGGAACCTTCGCGTTGAAGCGGATCGAGACGCCTTCCTCAGGCTGGATTTTCATGACCAGCGTGTTCGTTTCGATCTGATCGCCCGCTTCGCCGAAAATTCGGTGCGGAATACCGCGGAACGTCACGGCGATCTCGGAATGTTTGCGCGCGAGCCGCTTGCCGCTACGTAAGTAGAACGGCACGTCGGCCCAGCGCCAATTATCGATAAAGAACTTCGTGCAGGCGTAGGTCTCGGTCGTCGACTCGGGATCCACGCTCGGCTCCTCACGGTAGCCCGGTACGGGCTTGCCTTCGACCAAACCCGGTCCGTATTGCCCGCGCGCCGTCACTTTCGGCACGTCCGCTTCGGCGATCGGGCGTAGCGCCGACAGCACCTTGAATTTCTCGTCGCGAATGTGATCGGCATTCGGCGAGATGGGCGGTTCCATCGCAACCAGCGCCAACAGATTGATGACGTGATTTTGAATCATGTCGCGCAGCGCCCCGGCGCTTTCGTAATACCCGCCGCGGCCTTCGACCCCGACCGTTTCGGCCGCGGTGATCTGCACGCAATCGACGTACAGCCGGTTCCAGATCGGTTCGAACATCACGTTCGCGAAGCGCAACGCCATGATGTCCTGTACCGGCTCCTTACCGAGGTAGTGGTCGATCCGGTAGACCTGTTTCTCGTCGAAGACCTTCGTGACTTCGGTCTGCAGCGCGCGCGCCGACTCGAGATCGGTGCCGAACGGCTTCTCGACGATGATGCGCGACCAACCCTTGGCCTGATCCTTCGGCCCGAGTCCCGCCGCCGCGAGTTGCTGGATGATTTTCCCAAAGACCGTCGGCGGCGTGGACAGATAGAACAGCCGGTTACCGGCCGTGCCGAGCTTCTCGTCGTTTTCGTCCAGTTGCGCCTTGAGCGCTTTGAACGATTCGACGTCGTCGAAGGAACCGGGTATGTAGTGCAGGCGATTTGCGAAATCGCTCCAAAGCGGATCGCGCGCTTCACCGGAGCGCGAGAACTGATCGATCGCCGCCTTCATCTCTTCGCGAAAATCGTAATGCGATTTATCGGATCGCGAGAAACCGACGATTGCGAAATTGGTCGGCAAGATGTCGCCGAGCCGCAAATTGTACATCGCCGGCATCAGCATGCGTTTGGTCAAATCGCCGCTCGCGCCGAAAAACACCACCGTGCACGGATCGGCAATGCGATTCGAGGCTAGCCCCGCGCGCAGGGGATTCGCGGCAGGCGCGCCGTCGGCGCGCGGAAGCGTCCCAACATCGATCGCCATCGCGCCTTACGCCCCCGCCGTTTCCTTCTCGTGCTTGACCGCATGCCCGCCGAACTCGTTGCGCAGCGCCGCGATCACCTTGGCGCTAAACGATTCTTCTTGCCGCGAGACGAATCGCGAGATCAGCGCCATCGTAATGACCGGCGCCGGAACGTCTTCATTGATCGCTTCCTGCACCGTCCAGCGCCCCTCGCCGGAATCGTCGACGAACCCCTTGATGCTCTCCAATTTCGGATCGTTCTTAAACGCGAGTTCTGCAAGCTCGAGGAGCCACGACCGCACGACGCTCGCGTGCAGCCACAGATCCGCCAACTGATGCAGATCGTATCCGAACTCAGATTTTTCGAGAATCTCGAAACCTTCGCCGTACGCCGCAAGCATTCCATATTCGATGCCGTTATGCACCATCTTCGAAAAGTGTCCCGCGCCGCTCTTCCCGACGTACGCATAGCCGTCTTTCGGCGCCAGCGATAGAAAAATCGGCTCGACCTTCTTGACCGCCGCCTCATCGCCGCCGACCATCAAACAATAGCCGTTCTTGAGCCCCCAAACCCCGCCCGACGTGCCCGCATCGATAAAGTCGACGCCCTTCGTCTTCGCCAGAGCCGCCCGCCGCTGCGAATCCCGAAAATTCGAATTCCCGCCATCGATAATAATGTCGCCCGTCTTCATATGCGACAGCAACTCGGCGATACTAAGATCCGTCGGCGCCCCCGCCGGCACCATGAGCCAAACGGCCCGCGGCGACTGCATCTTCTCGAGCATCTCCGCAATCGAAGCCGCTCCAACCGCACCCTCGCTTACCGAATGTTCGACCGCCGCCGGATTAAAATCGAAGACGACCAGCTCGTGCTTATCCAGCAACAGCCGAGTCGTCATATTCGCGCCCATCCGCCCAAGCCCAACCATACCGAGTTGCATCAACAATCCTTACAC
>JALYTZ010000120.1 GCA_030854025.1 Vulcanimicrobiota bacterium | reverse complement strand
CCTCAAGTCCGATGCCGGGCCCGCCGTTATATCCGTCGTAGCGGACGCGCGCGAACGAATACGCGTTGCGGCCGCTCGCAATGAGTATCGGCCACTCTAAGGCGGCCGACGGCACGGGCGAATACCCGAAGTCTTTGGCATCGGCTTTCGGAATCGCGTACGTAAACGACGCCGCCGGCTGCAGCTGGGCGCCCGTTCGAACCTGCGCCGCGGTAAAGAATAGCGAAACGTGCGGACGTATTTCGGCCTCCCGAGCAACGATCGTCGCCTCGGCCGGCGAAAGCTGTGGTACGAGGTCGTCGCGCGAGGCCGCCGGTTCTCCAGTCGGTTTCGAAAGATCAAAACTGAACGCCGGATTTGCCGTCAGGAGACGGTTGGTGCGCACGTCGTACGCGGCGCGCGTCGCAGCGATCGTTTTGGAGGCGAGACGAATCGAGACGCCGCCGTCGGCAATCAGCAGCCCCCGATCCGCATAAAACGCGATCTGCGAAGCGGTGATGACAATTGGCGCCGCGTCCTGTGCGCCACGAGCGCGGCCGAGCAGCGCCAAACAGAGGATCGCGAATGCCCAAACCAAGCGTCGCATGCGGGGAACTTCGTCGCGAGCGTGCAAGCCCCCACCGCAATGAAGTCGCACGCAGAAAAATACGCCGAGCTCCAAGCCAAGCGCAGATCCGCGTTCGCGCCGGCAGGACAGGCCGCGATCGAACGGCAGCACGAACGCGGCAAGCGGACCGCTCGCGAACGGATCGATTCGCTCGTCGATGCGGATTCGTTTATCGAACTCGACCGGTTCGCCGTTCACCGCTCGAGCGCGTTTGGACTAGCCGACAAAGAATTTCTCGGCGACGGCGTCATAACGGGACGTGCGACGATCGGCGGCCGGCAAGTCTTTTTGTTTTCACAAGACTTTACCGTGCTGGGCGGCTCGCTCGGCGAAGTGTTCGCGGAAAAGATCTGCAAGGTCATGGACCTCGCGCTGCGTACCGGCTCGCCGATGATCGGTATCAACGATTCGGGCGGCGCCCGCATTCAGGAAGGGGTCGTCAGCTTAGGCGGATACGCCGAAATTTTTTGGCGAAACGTTCAAGCGTCGGGCGTCATTCCGCAGTTAAGCTTAATTGCCGGACCATGCGCGGGGGGCGCCGTGTATTCGCCCGCGATCACGGACTTTGTGATCATGACCGAAGGCATCGCCCAAATGTTCATCACCGGTCCCGAAATCATCAAAACCGTAACGGGCGAAGATGTGACGTTCGAAGAACTAGGCGGCGCCACCACGCATGCGACCAAGAGCGGCGTCGCGCATTTGACAGCGGTCGACGAAGACGAGATGGTTGAGATGACCAAAACGCTGCTCGGCTTTTTGCCGCAGAGCAATCTCGACGATCCGCCGCGCTACGCCTGCGACGACGATCCCGAACGCCTCGTGCCGGAACTCGACGACATCGTTCCCGATCTTCCCAATAAACCGTACGACATGCACGACGTGATCGTGCCCGTCCTCGATAACGGCGACTTCTTCGAAATACAGCCGGCGTACGCGCAAAACATCATCACCGGACTGGGACGCGTTTCAGGGCAAAGCGTCGGCATCGTTGCCAACCAGCCGAACGTGCTCGCCGGCGTTCTCGACATCAAAAGCTCGATCAAGGCTGCGCGCTTCGTGCGTTTTTGCGACGCGTTCAATATCCCGCTGGTCACCTTCGTCGACGTACCCGGATTCTTACCGGGTACCGATCAAGAGTACGGCGGAATCATTACGCATGGGGCGAAGCTGCTGTACGCGTTTGCCGAAGCCACCGTGCCGAAGATCACGATCATCACGCGCAAAGCCTACGGCGGAGCGTACGACGTGATGTCGTCCAAGCACATTCGCGCCGACGTCAACCTCGCATGGCCCACCGCCGAAATTGCCGTCATGGGCGCCGAAGGTGCCGTCAAAACGATTTCCCGGCGCGAAATTGCCGCGTCACCCGATCCCGCCGCCAAAACGCAAGAACTCATCGACGCGTATACGGACCGCTTTGCCAACCCGTACATCGCCGCGCAGCGCGGCTACGTGGACGACGTCATCGAAGCGCGCATCACGCGCCGTGCGATCGCGAAGTCGCTCGAAATGCTGGCGACCAAGCGCGCCGGCCGCCCGAAACGAAAGCACGGCAATATCCCGCTATAGGCGCGCATAACGTCCCTTTCTAACAGGCGCCGGTGCGTGACCGTGAGAATGTCGCGCCATGAACAGAACGTTCTTCGTCGCTGCGGCGGTCGCTATTTTGGCACTGTTCGCTGCCGGTACGGCCCAAGCACAAACGCCTTACATCTTTCAGAACCCGACGCTGAGCGCCACCCGCATCGCATTCGAATGGGGCGGCGATATTTGGACCGTTGCGCGTTCCGGCGGTGAAGCGCGGCAGCTCGTCACGGGATACAACCTCGAAGGCGCGCCGTACTTCTCACCTGACGGCAGCATGGTCGCATTCACCGGCAACTACAACGGCAACAGCGACGTGTACGTCGTGCGGACTACGGGTGGTGAACCGCGGCGTTTGACCTTTCATCCGGGCGCCGACGTTGCGGTCGGATGGACCAACGATGGCCAGGCCGTGCTTTTCCGTTCGGGTCGCGCAAGCTATGCCGACGAAAATATGCTCTACACCGTGCCGGTTCGCGGCGGTTTTCCCAAAGCGCTGCCGCTGGCGATGGCCGAGTCGGGATCGTATTCACCGGATGGAACGCATCTCGCGTACGTACCGACGGGTCAGTGGGAGCCGCAATGGCAGCACTATCGCGGTGGACAAACCACGCCGATCTGGATCGCCGACCTTGCGAACTCCAGCATCGTAAAAGTTCCGCGTTCGAATTCGAACGATCGCAATCCGATGTGGGTCGGCAACTCGGTCTACTTTCTCTCCGACCGGAACGGACCGGCCACGCTGTACGAATACAACACGCAGACGCACAGCGTTCGCGAATTGGTCCGTAACAGCGGCTGGGACGTGCTCTCGGCAGACGCCGGACCGGGCGGTATCGTCTACGCGCAGATGGGGTCGATGCACCTCTACGATCTTGCGAGCGGACGCGCGAATGCCGTGCCGGTAA
>JALYTZ010000088.1 GCA_030854025.1 Vulcanimicrobiota bacterium | reverse complement strand
GCCCAGCGTCCGACAACTCTCCCGACCTCGTGCTCTTCGAGCGATTCAATCGCAAAGAACGGCAGGACTGCCGCTTGCAATCGCTCGCGATCGAAATAGACGTGCGGAACGCCGCGCTCGTCGCCCATTGCCGGAGCAAACGTAACGGCGTCGATGCACACGCCTTTTCCGAAACGCGAATCGCGCGTCGATGCAAACGTCGCAAAAAACGGTGAGCCGGCCGAGAGAACCCGGGCCGCTGCCGCGAGCAGCGCGGTAACCGATTCAGGATTGCCGTGCAGGAACCCGTGGGTACTCAGTGCGCCGGCGAAACGCTTGCGCAGTCGAGAAATCTTTGCGGCGTCCAGATCGGCATCGTCGATCGCGGTGACGTCGAAACCGGCCTCGCGCAAAATCGTGGTGTTCCGCCCAACGCCCGCGCCCAGCTCGATCACGGCCGCCCCGGAACGTCCGTGCAGACGTTCGGTCAGACCAAATGCAAGCGGGTGGCCGTCGCGATTCATCTTTGGACGGGTTCGACGCCCTGCAGGGAAGACTAGCCCGTTTCGCGATTTTGGCTAATGAGCCGACGGCCGTCGGTAGTACAAAACAGAAGGAGAGCCTATGCTTTCGGAAGGCGCGAAGCTTCCCGAGCTGACGATTTTGGACGATGCGGGGAATAGCGTCGAGACCAGCTCGCTGCTCGGCAAACCGCTGGTCCTGTGGTTTTATCCCAAAGACGACACGCCCGGTTGAACGAACGAGGCGTCGCAGTTCGGCGACGCGATGACTGCGTTTGAAGCAAAGAACGCGCAAATTGTCGGCGTAAGCCGCGATTCGGTTGAATCGCATCAGCGGTTTAAGGAGAAATATTCCATCCCATTCATGCTTTTGGCCGATGTCGATTCCAGACTTACCGATGCATTCGGTACCGGCGGCGGACGCTCGACGTTCGTCATGGACTCGGCCGGAACTATTCTGAAAGTGTGGCCTAAAGTAACCGTTGACGGCCATGCTGCCGACGTGCTGGCCGCGATCCCGTAAGGTTCGAAATCGATTGCGTTTGCGGGTAGTGGGGTCGAGTTCGTCAACCCCGCGCCCCGGACGCGCCTGCAGCTCGTACGTGGTGGCATCGGAGCGCGGCGCGGTAGCCCTTGATTTTGGTTCCGGCGCGCTAGCCGCGCTGCGCACCGCATGGGACTATGCCGCGCTCGACGCGTTATTGATTTCACATATGCACGCCGACCACTTTCTCGACCTCGTGCCGTTGCGGTATGCGCTAAAGTACGGTCCGCAGCGCCGCGAACGTCCGCTCGACCTCTATCTTCCGCCCGGCGGCGAAGCGATGCTCCAGCGGATGGTTTGCGCATTCACCGCTGAAGGACGCGGCGGATTTTTCGACGGCACGTTAGCCGTGCGTACGTACGATCCGCAGAAGGTCGTGGACGTCGGCGGCCTTTCGATATCTTTCGCGCCCACGGTGCATTCGATAAAAACCTATGCAATGCGGGTCGAATCGGACGGCTTCGCCGTCGCATATTCGGCCGACACCGCTCCGTGCGAAGCCGTCGTTGCGCTTGCGAGTCGCGCGGATGCATTTATCTGCGAATGTACGTTGGGCGCCGCCGGCTCGGACGCGCGGCCGCGAATGCACTCGACGGCTCGCGAAGCCGGCGAAATGGCTGCCCGCGCGGAGGCGCGGCATTTAGTGCTCTCCCACTATGGGAGCGAATGCGACCCGGCCGCAATGCTCCAAGCCGCTCGCTCGGCGTACGACGGAACGATCACGCTTGCCGACGACGGCCTCGAAATAGCGCTCGCGCGCTAGTGTCACACTAGTTGTCGTGCGAGCGGCCCCCGCGAGGGAGAGAGAACGAGATGAGCGCGCGTATGGGAGCGAGCCCGCGACTCACCACCGCGCAAGCCGTAACCTTAAGATTGAGTTCTTCGAGGCGCGTACGCGCGGCGATCAACTCGCGGCCGTTACTGACAACGTCTTCGAGCAGCAGAACGCGCTGGCCGGCGAGATACGCGCCCTCGACGTACTCGCCCGGAAACGCGCCGTAGCCCTTGGGCGTTTTGCGCACGGCCAGCATCGGCAGCCCGGTCATCTGTGAAACGGCCGTCGCGATGATGACCCCGCCAAGTTCGGTCCCGCCGATGATGTCGGGACTGATTTCCGCGATGATGGGAACGAACATGCGCGCGATTCGGCGCAAGACGTGCGGGTCGGAGAAGAGGCGAAACTTGTCGATGTAGTAGTCGCTGCGAGCTCCGCCGGAGAGCACGTAGTCACCTCGCGTGAGCGCTCGTTCCAGAATGATCTTGCGCAGCCAGTTCAGTTCCGGAACCATTCCAAACGGTTCGGGCGATCCTAAATACTCCATTGCCATGCATTCCAGGATTCGGTTACCGGGTTGGGCGTGAAATTTTTGAAATCAGGGTTAATCGGCTGCATCTGGCGATCCCACCAGAAGAAAATTTGCGGCACGTCATCGGCGAGCAGCGACTGAACCTTTGCGTACGCAGCCTTGCGCGTCGGCTGGTCGAAATGCGTGAGTGCGGCATTTTGCGCTGCGTCCATTTCTTTGCTCTGGTAGCGCGTGTAATTGTATCCGCCGGGCGGCAGATTAGTGCTCAAGAAATTTGACGAATCGTCGGGATCGATGCCGGCGAACCACCCGGAAAGGCCGAGGTCGAACTTGCCGAGCTGCAAAATGCCGCCTTCGCCCGCCGGCGCGAATAGCGTGGAAGTCGGAAACATTTTCTGCTGCACTTCGATGCCGACTTTTCGCAGATCGGATTGGATCTGCACGGCGGCTGCCTTACGGGTCGCGTTGCTTACGTTGAGCACGAGCACCAATGAAAGTTTTTCACCGCCTTTGGTGAGCACGCCATCGCTGCCCGGCGTCCAACCGGCCTGCGCTAAGAGCTGCTTGGCCGCGTTGATGTCGTGCGGATAGATTTTGACGTGCGCATTGTACGCCCACATCCAATCAGGAAGGTCTTCGGTGGCGATTTTTTCTTGATCGAACGTGAGCGTGTCGAGCAGCCGTTTCTTGTCGATCGCGTAGGCAATGGCTTGGCGAACGCGCACGTCTTTGAGCATGGGGCGCGAAGTGTTGATCTGCATGCCTTCGTAGCCGTTGATATCGTTGAACGGAATGTCGACTCCGGAAATTCCGTGCACCTCCGGATACTTCGAATAGGAGGCTTCGAACATCCAGTCGATATCGTGGGTGCGCAGAAGATTGACTTCGGTGTTTTCGTCCGGGATGAAGCGTACGATAATTTTCTTGAGTTTCGGCGCTCCCTGGAAGTACGTATCGTTCGGCACGAGCGTTAAGTGATCGCCGTGCACCCACTCCGCCAGCTTGAATGGCCCCGAACCGACGGGCTCGGTATTGAACGGAATCTGATTAACGTCCGGCAGCTGTGCGAGTTTGTGCGCCGGCACGATGTGCATCGGGCTGTCGCTTTCGCCAAAGAACGTATTGACGAACGGGGAAAACCTTTGCTTGAGATGCACGACGACCGTCGTCGGATCGGGCGTGTCGATGCCTGCTACGTAATCATAGCCGTGGCGTGAGATCACGTTGTTGTTCTTGTTCATGATCGCTTGCCAGGTGAACTTTACGTCCTTGCTCGTGAGCGGAACGCCGTCGCTCCATTTGACGCCCGAACGCAGGTGATACGTGACGGTGAGTCCATCCTTACTGATGCCGCCGTTTTCGAGCGTCGGGACTTGCGCAGCCAAACTCGGAAGCGGATTGCCTTTTGGATCGGCGGTGATCAGGACGTCGAACATGAGGCGCGCCAGCATGCCGTCCGTCGTGTCGGACGCCAGCAGCGGGTTGAGATTCTTCGGCTCGGCCGGAATGGCGATGCGGAGTGTGCCCGGGACGGTCCAACTGTGGCGAGCACCGCTAGAACCGGATCCGTTTTGAGCCTGCTGCGTGCAGCCGGCGATGAGCGCTCCAAGCGCAGCGAGCGCGAGCAGTCGTTTCAAAAAATGCTTCCTCCTGATGACGCGCTGACGTTCGCTATCCCGAGACGGCGGCCTTCGGTCCGGTCCATTTGCCGGGAACCGGATCGAAACGCTCGTGACGCCACGAATACGTTCCTAGCCCCTGCGTTGCCGTGCGAAGTTCGGTGATGTAGCGAGAAAGTTCGACTTGCGGCACGTCGGCCTCGACGATGTCGTGAGCAGGAGCGTCGTCGGCGGGATTCATGCCGAGAATCTGACCGCGTTTGCCGGTGAGCTGCGCGATCACCGAGGACGTATGCGTGGTCGGTACGGTAACGCGCACGCGCGCGATCGGTTCGAGCATGACCGGATTGCACTTTGGGAGCGCGTCGCGCACGCCCATCGATGCGGCCGTGCGGAAGGACTGCTCGCTCGAATCGACATCGTGATACGCGCCGTCGAAAAGCACGACGTGGACGTCGGTCACGGGATATCCGGCGACGATCCCGTGCTGGAGCGCTTCGCGAACGCCTTTTTCGACTGCGGGAATGAATTGACGCGGCACGACCCCGCCGACGATCTTGTCCTCGAACGTAATGCCGCTCCCGCGCGAGCGGGGCTCGAAGCGCAGCCACACGTCGCCGAACTGTCCGTGTCCGCCGGTTTGATGTTTGTAGCGCGAGTGGATTTCCGTGCCGCCGCTTATCGTTTCCTGATACGGTATTGCCGGCGGTGCCGTGAGAACGTCGACTTTGTACTTGCGCCCGAGCCGCTCGACGGCGATCGAAACGTGCTGCTCGCCGCGTCCGCGAAGCTGCAGTTCGTTCGTGATGTCGGCGCGTTCCAACCGCAGTGACGGATCTTCGTCGACGATGCGGGCGAGCATCTGCGAAATTTTTGCTTCGTCCATCCGGTCTTTCGGTTTGATCGCTACCGCAAAAACGGGTTCGGCCGCGGCGACGCGCGGCAGAAGCACGTTCGAGCCGTCGTTCGAGAGCGTGTCACCCGTCGAAACGCTTTCCAGACGCGCGATCGCGACGATGCTCCCGGCGGTGGCGAGCGAAATTGCTTCCTGTTTTTTGCCTTGCAGCCGGTAGAGGCCGCCGGAACGCGCTTTCTCTCCCGCTTTTGAAACATTGGCAAGCGTCGCGTCCGATTTGAGCGTTCCCGAAAGTAAACGCACGACCGACAACTTACCCGACTGCGGATGCACGATCGTCTTGATCACGGTCGCGACGACGGGACCATCCGATGTTGGTTCTACTGGACGGCCCTGCGCATCCGCGACTGCGACGTCGGCCGGTGAAGGAAACCATTTTTCCATCGCTCGAACCAGCGCAGACACGCCGAATCCCGAGAGGCCCGCCGCCGCGAGCACCGGCACGATTTGGTCGTGCGAACATTCCTGGCAAAGATCGTTTGCCAGCTCTTGCGCAGCCGGTTCCACGCCTTCGAGCAGTTCTTCCATCAAGTGATCGTCGAAGTCGGCCATTGCTTCGAGCAGCTGCCCGCGCGCCGTTTCCACTTCGCTCTTGATGTCGCTTGGGATTTCCATGGCGCGCTCCGAATCGGCCTCGTACGCGAAGGCCGTGCGATCCGCGAGATCGACGTACCCGCGAAACTGTTCCGCCGATCCGATGGGCCACTGTTCGGCAACCACGTGACGGCCGAACATCGCTTGCAGCGCTGCCAGCGTTCCGGCAAAGTCCGAGCCGGGACGGTCGAGCTTGTTGATGACGAAGCAGTGCGCGAGTTTTCGCGATTCGATATAGTCTACCACCATCTGCGCGAGCGCGACGCGCGAGGGGTCGGCTTCGATGACGACGACCGCCGCATCGACGCCGGACAGCGCAACCTTGCTCTCTTCGAAAAAATCGATGAAGCCGGGACAGTCGACGAGCGTAACGTCGATGTCGTCACAGTTCGCGTGTGCGAACGAGACGGTGACGGACTGCGCGTGGGCGATGTCCTCTGGCTCGTAGTCGGTGGTGGTCGTTCCGTCGATCACCGTTCCTTTGCGTCCGATCGCGCCGCAATGCGCGAGTATCGCCTCGACTAGCGTCGTTTTTCCCGCATGATGCGAGCCCACGATTGCGATGTTGCGCATGCGCGCGATATCGGTCATCCTACGCTCCTGGCGCTACGTTAACGCCGTCTGGCTGCAGTTTTCTTGGCGGGCGTCTTTTTGGCCGGGGCGCTCTTGGCGCGCGCCTTCGGCTTTGCGGCGGTTTTCTTGGCGGCTGTTTTTTTCGCGGGCGCGGTCTTTTTAGCGGGCGCAACGTTCTTGACCAATTTCTTTTTCGGTGCCGCTTTTTTAACCGGCGTCGGTTTCTTCGCGGTCACCTTTCTGACCGGTGCCGCTTTTTTAGCCGCTGATTTTTTCAGTGGTGCAGCTTTCTTCGGCGGCGCTTTTTTCGCGGGCACCTTTTTCGGCGGCGCCTTTTTAACGGGTGCCGCTTTCTTCACAACCGCTTTTTTCGCAGGCGCAGCTTTCTTGGCGGCCGGCGCCTTCTTCGCGGGTACCGCTTTTTTTGCGGCGGCGACGACGGGTACCGGCTTGGGTTGAAC
>JALYTZ010000083.1 GCA_030854025.1 Vulcanimicrobiota bacterium | reverse complement strand
AGCGTGGGCACGGCGATCGTCGGCAGCATCGACCGGTAATCGCCCGTCCACGTCGCTTGCGTGGAAGCCAAGTACGACTCGACCGATTTGCACGCCATCTGATCGATCGTCTCAGCCATGCGGTGCGCGGGGAGACCGAGCTTTGCGGCGCGTTCGCCGGCGAAGGCCGGCATGCTGCCCGCGGCGAGCACCGCTTGGCGGATGCTGCTCACATAGGCGTTGGCGTCCGGATACGCCGCGAAACTTCCCACGAACGTCAATGAACGCACGCGTTCCGGCGCGCGCTTGTACAGTTCGAATCCGACGACGCCGCCCAAGCTGCATCCGACGAAATGAAAGCGTTGGATAGTTTCCGCATCGGCTGCCGCCAAAACGTCGTCTACGAACCCTTCGCGCGTGATCGTCTCGGGCGGGGGATCGCTAGCGGCGCCGTTGCCGCGCAGCTCGATCGCAATCGCGCGATAGTCGTTACTGAGGCTGCAAATCTGTGGATTCCAGATCGCGCCGGTCGAACCGACACCGTGCACGAAGAGGATCGCGTCCTTCATGCCGCGCCCTCGCGCTTCGCGCGCACGAAGGCGAGCACGTCGCCGATCGATCGCGTGTTGAGAACATCCTGTTTGCGCAGACCCGCGCGGCGCGCTTGCGTGACGGCCAGATCGAGATTCGCCAGTTGGTGTGCGTCGTGCGCGTCACTATCGACGGTGAACGTGACCCCGAACGTTTGTGCGCGACGCGCCAGCGCTGAGGGCAGATCTAAACGCAACTCCTGACCGTCGATTTCAAGCGCGGTGCCGGTTCGCGCTGCCGCCGCGAACACCGCATCGTAGTCGAACGTATACCCGTCGAAGCGCCCGATCGTTCGACCCGTCGGGTGCCCGATAATGTTGACGAACGGGTTTTCACAGGCGCGGATGAGTCTGCGCGTCATTTCGTCCGCTGATTGGTTGAAGGCCGTATGCACGCTCGCAACGACAATGTCTAACTGCGCGAGCTGTTCGTCGGAATAATCCAGCGAGCCGTCGCGCAGGATGTCGACCTCACTGCTGCAGAGCGTTTTTACGCCGTACCGGTCGCCGATCTCGCGAATGCGCTCGCGCTGCGCGATCAACTCTTCGGGCGAGAGTCCGAATGCGGCGCCGCGCCCTTCGGAATGATCGGAAATCGAATGGTATTCGTAGCCGCGGCCGGCGGCTGCCGCGATCATGTCTTCGAGTTCGCTGCGGCCGTCGCTCCAGGTGCAATGCATGTGAAAGTCGCCGCGCACGTCGCCCGTCTGGACGAGCGCGGGAATCGCGTTTGCGCGCGCCAGCTCGATCTCACCGCTGCCGGTGCGAAGCTCCGCGGGAATGTCTTGCATCCCGAGCGCCGCGTAGACGGCGCCTTCTTCCGTACACGTGATCACCGTGCCGGTGGTCAGATCGAGGATGCCGTTTTCACTGACGCGCAGGTTTTTGCGGGCAGCGTATTCGCGTAGTTGAATGTTGTGTTCGCGACTACCGGTAAAGTGCTGCAGCAGATTTCCGTATACCGTGTCGGGCAGAACCCGCAGATCGATCTGCAAGCCGTCCTCGAGCCAAATGCTCGCTTTTGTCGGGCCTTCCGCGAGTACCGCCTTCGCGCGCTCCCAGCGCGCGAAGTGTGCGGTCACCGCCGCCGCTTCACTTGCCGTACAAACCAGATCGATGTCACCGACCGTGACTTCGGCGCGCCGCAGACTGCCGGCATAGAGAAGCCGTTCGACGGGCGGCCCCGTGCGCAAGTAGGCGATCGCGTCCTTTGCGACGCGCAGCGCTGCGGCAAGCGGCGTTCGGCGCTCGCGCCCTTTGAAAGCAAGAATGCCGCGCTTGATATTTTCGATCGTCTTTGGGCCTAGGCGCGGCGCACCCGCAAGCGTATCGTCGGCAATCGCGCGTTCGAGATCGGCCAGCGATCCGATGGAGTACGTCTCCCAGAGCATAGCCGCAGTTTTGATGCCGATGCCCTGCACGGCGAGCACTTCAAAGATCGTTGAAGGAAAGCGCTGCTGTAACTCATCCAAGTACGCCGTCGTGCCGGTGCGGATGATTTCTTCGATCGTCGTTGCCAGCGACTTGCCGATTCCGGGAAGCTGGTTGAGTTCGCCCGCGGCGATCAGATCTGCGACCGGCCCGGCATTTTCCAATGCCGACGCTGCGCGCTCGTACGCCATGAACTTATAAAACGTTTCGCCGCTCAGCTCCATGAGCGAGCGCATTCGTAGAAGGGTCCGGGCGACGTCCGCGTTCGAGGGCACGAGCGGCTATTTCGACGGCGACCACCCCTTCCCGGCATGGACCGGGCAGCCCGAACGCGATAGTAGATTCCCATGACGACGCTGCTCGAAATGCGCGACGCGGCATTCGAACGGGGCGGCGAAACGATCGTTGCGCCGTTGACGGTGACGCTTGGAGCCGGCGAGCGATGCGCGCGCATATGTGCAAATCATCGCGAGGCCGCGTGTGTTGCGCTGATGGCGGCCGGCCTGGTAAAAGCGAGCAGCGGGCGGATATTCATCAGCGAATTCGACCCGCGCATTCAGCCGACGCAAGCTAAGCGTCTCGTCGGGTTCGTAC
>JALYTZ010000077.1 GCA_030854025.1 Vulcanimicrobiota bacterium | reverse complement strand
TTTCAACGCGGCTCGCGAAGCGCGATCGGCTCGCCTAGCACTTCGGCCGCAACGACCGCTCGCACCAGACTGTTCCCATCTTCGAACAGTCCTCCCAATACCCCGGCATTCGCGCGCGCGGTTCCGGGCAACTCGGGCAGCGTATCGAGCCGCAGGGTGTCGTCGACGGCCGGATTCACCGTTATTTACCCGTAGGCGGAGGCGGACCGTCGCCGCCCTTATCGACGCTGCCCGCGATCGAACCGCGCATGTCGGTATCGGACTGAATGTTTTTCAAACGGTAGTAGTCCATCACGCCAAGGTGGCCTTCGCGAAAGGCTTCGGCGATCGCTTGCGGCACCGACGCTTCGGCTTCGACCACGCGCGCGCGCATGCGCTGCGTTTCCGCCTTCATCTCTTGCTCGGCAGCCAGGGCCGCATATTGACGTTCGGCGGCTTTGGCCTGCGCGATGCGCCGGTCGGCTTCGGCCTGCGAGGTCTGCAATTCGGCGCCGATGTTCTTGCCGACGTCCACGTCGGCAATGTCGATGGAAACGATTTCGAATGCGGTACCCGCGTCCAGTCCCTTGGCGAGCACCGCTTTGCTGATCCGATCCGGATACTCGAGCACTTCTTTGTGATCGATCGCCGCGCCCACCGCTGAAACCACGCCTTCGCCTACCCGCGCTACGATCGTCGGTTCGCCGGCACCGCCGACGTACCGGTCGAGATTGCTGCGCACCGTGATGCGCGCCTTGACGTTGAGCTGAATGCCGTTCTGTGCGACGCCTTGAAAGATCGGCGTTTCGATGACCTTCGGATTTACGGAAGTCTGCAGCGCTTCGAGTACGTTGCGCCCGGCTAAGTCGATTGCGGCAGCGCGCTGCCATTCCAGCGGAATCTGCGCGCGCTGCGCGGCGATCATCGAAAGCGTTACGTTCTCTACGTTGCCGCCGGCCAGGTAGTGCGACTGCATTTGATCGACGGTCAGCGGCAAACCGGCCTTGCGCGCGCGCACGAGATTGGTCACGATGACGCTCGGCGGAATGCCGATGATGCGCATGCGTATGAGCGAGCCGATCGAAAGCGGAACCCCGGCCGCGACGGTTCGCAGCCACATGCCGATCGGAAAGTAGTACAAGAACGCAAAGAATCCGACGATGATGATGAAGAAAATAATGATGACGCCGGCTGTGGCCACGAATTACTCCTTGTAGCTCGGTAGGGTTACGGCTTCCACAAAGATGCGGGCGCCTTCAACGCGCGTAACGCGCACGGGCGTTCCCGCGGCAATGAAGTCGCCTTCGGTCAGCACGTCCACGCGGCGATCGCCGATGGTCGCAACGCCCGCCGGACGCAAGAACGACGCCGCGCTTCCGATTTCACCGCGTAACGCCGAGAAGTCGGCGCTGGTAACGTAGTCGGGCCCCTGCGCCGCCAGCAGCGTGATGCGATGCATGAAGGCGTTTTCGGGCCACACGCGCGTCGCCAGGTAGAAAAATCCAATGGTGAGCAAAATCGCGGTTGAGACGGTTTGCAGCGCCACAAAAAACGACGGAGTACCGAACGCGAGCAAAACCGCGAGCAGGAGTGCGATGCCGCCCAGAATTCCGGGCGCGCCGTGACCGGGCACCACGTGCAATTCGAAGAGAATTCCGCAGACGCCGATAACGGCAAGCGCGATCACAAAGCCGTTGCTGAAACCGGCGTAGACGTGACTGCCGAAAAACAGCGCGAGAGCGGCGACGCCGATGACCCCGGCAATGCCGTGAAGCGTCTGCATTTCAATGAGCAGGCCGAGCAATCCGAGCGTCAACAGCAGGCCGGTTATTGCCGGGTTTGTCGCAAAACGCGCGAGCTGTTCGCCGAACGTGTACTGCGCGGTCTGGATGCGCGCGCCGCTTAATCCGGCGCTGCTCAAAACCGCGTCCAGCGAATTGGCTTGCCCGTCCGCAATTTTGGTCGTCAGCGCGTCTTGCGTATCGAGCGTGAGATTTTGGCCCGGGCTCTTGTATTGCGGCAGCGCGACGCTCGAATCGACCATTGCCGCAACGATGTGCGGGTCCCGATGGTTGGTGAGCGCCGTCGACTCGAACTCGGCTTTTACCGCCGAAACGAGTTTGCTCGTTTTTGGGCTGGGTTCGGCTTCGCCGATCGAGGCGCCGGGCGCCATATAGATTTTTTTTGCCGAAAGCGTGATGAGCGCGGCCGACGAGTAAGCGCGCTCAGTTACGTACGCGATCGTAGGAACGGGCGCGTTTAAAATTGCGTCGCGACTATCGAAGGCCGCCGAAAGGACGCCGCCCGTGGAATTGACTTCGAGCACGATGGCGCGCGCACCGTCGGTGGCCGCTTGGGCGGTCGAGCGCTCGATCAAATGCGCCATGCCGTCATCGACCGTGCCTTGCACGGGAATGAGAACGACGGGACGGTCGGAGGCCGCACCAAACGCCGAGAAAGCACCGAAGCCGCCGGCTGCCAGAAGCGCGCCCGCTAGAATCAGCCGGAAACGTGCGAATCCAAGCATGCTTCCAGCTACCCGCAGCGATCCGGAAGGTTACGGTTTACGCAAGCTCCTCAGAGACTATTTGGCGCACGAGGTTTCCGTCGGCTAACCCTTTGAGCTGCGGCATCGCCGCTTTCATCACGGCGCCGGGGTTACGCGATTCCGGGGAAAGACCGGCCACGATCGGCTTGACGATCGCGCGAATCTCATCAGGCGACTTCTGCGCGGGCAGATACGCCTTCAGAATGTCGCGTTCGTGCGCTTCTTTTTCGGCTAAATCCGTGCGACCGGCTTTCGTGAATTCCGCGAACGAGTCGTTTCGCTGCTTGACCTGACGCCGAATGACATCCAGCTCGTCTTCTTCGGTAAGCTCCGCGCCGGCTTCGGTGCGTTTGTACGTAAAGCCCGAGAGCACCGAGCGCAGCGTGTCGAGGCGCACTTGGTCGCGCGCGCGCATCGCGTCCTTAAGTTCGGACGCAATGCGGTCTTTGACGGCAGCCATTAGGCGCGACGTTTACGCGCGGCGGCGGATTTCTTCTTCTTCCGAACGCTCGGCTTTTCGTAGTGCTCGTGCTTGCGCGCTTCGGCCAAGACGCCCGCCTTCTGGGTGGCTTTCTTAAAACGGCGCAGCGCGCTTTCGATCGACTCGCCCGGTGCTATGCGAACTTCCATTCTTGTACGACCCCCTCTCGGGCGCGTGCTGTCCGTTCAAGACATGCGGCGCGCAAAAATACTGCGAGGTCCTCGCGGACCGCGACGCCCAACTCTACCACAGGGCCCAGCCCCACGCAAGCGCCTTTAGCGAAAGCGTGCGCTCAGCCGGGGGGCCATGTCATTGGGCGTCCCGACAGAACGTGCACGTGCAGATGCTCGACGCTTTGGCCTGCGTCAGGCCCCGTATTGACGACCGTGCGAAATCCCCCGGCTCCGCGTTCGCGCCCGATCCGGCTCGCGAGCGCAAAGAGACCGGCGACTCGTTCGGGCGAGGTTTGGTCGACGAAATCGCTTAGGTTCGCGACGTGATCGATCGGCATGACGAGCGCGTGTTCGGGAGCCTGCGGATTGACGTCCACAATTGCAATCATCGCCTCGTCCCGATAGAGCACGGTCGCGGGAATCTCGCCCTTCACGATTTTGCAAAACAGACAGTTCGAATCCATGGTCGTTTCCTTATCGCTTGGGCTTGAGATACTCGAACGCGATGTGCGTGTCGGGGCTAGGTACGAATCCGCCGATCGACGATTTGACCGCGATTGGCACGGTCGTGTGGACGATCGGCAGCGCCGGCACCTGATCGTGCACCATCGCATTCGCGCGCGCATAGATGGAGGCACGCTTGGAATCCGAAAGCGCCGACTGACCTTGCAGCATTAATTGATGGAATTGCGGATCGCGCCAGAATGAGTAGTTCTGACCGTCGGGCTTTGCGTTGGCGCTATCGCTGTCGAGCAGCGGATAGAAGAAATCGTCCGGGTCGCCGTTGTCTCCGCTCCAGCCGATGAGACACATCGAGTGCTCGCCGTGACGCACTTTGTCCAGGAACACGCCCCACTCGAACGGCTCCAGCGTGACCGTCACGCCGGCCTTCTTTAAGTCAGCCTGAATGGCTTCGGCGATGCGTTGCGGCTCGGGCATGTATGGACGCGGTGCGGTCGGGTAGTACAAGTCGGTCGAAAATCCGTGCGGCAATCCGGCCGCCGCCAGCAGTGCTTTGGCTTTGGCCGGATCGTACGGATATGCTTTCACCGAAGGGTTTTCGCCGAGCATCCCGGGCGGCGTCCATTCGTTGGCAACCACTGCACCGCTGTTGTAGAACGCGTTTACGATCCCGCGTACGTCGATGGCGTAAGCCATCGCCTGGCGCACCTTCAGCTTGTCGAACGGCGTCTTGTCCATGTTGAACGCGACGTACGAATTGTTGTTCGACGGCTGCTGGTAGATCGTCACGCCCGACTGCGACGCCAGTTGCTTAGCATCGTCCGGTCGCGGGTCGACCAGAAAGTCGATGTCTCCGTGTTCCATCGAAAGCACGCTTGTCGCTTGATCCGGAATGTCGCGAACGACGATCGTGCCGTACGCCGATCTCTGCCCGTGGTAACGCGGATTTGCGGTCAACGTCAGATGATCGTCTTTCACCCACTCGGCCAGCACGTACGGACCGTACCCGACCGGTTTCTGTCCGAATCCCGCAAGGTCGCTCTTGATCGCCGTCGGCGAACCGATGGCAAACGACGGCATCGCGATGTCGCGCAAGAACGGACTGAACGGACGGGTCAACGTAAACGCGACGGTGTCCGGTGTGGGCGCCTGGACATCGGCAATCAATCCCGGAAAGCCGCCGAACATGTCGGCATAGTATCCGTACGGATAGGATGAATGGTAGGGATTTTTCGTCAATCGCCAGCGATCGAAGTTGAATTTGACCGCTTGCGCGTCGATCGGCGTGCCGTCCGAAAACTGCAGATTCTTGTACAGCGCGAACGTCCAGTGCAGTCCGTCCGGGCTGAGCTTCCACGAACGTGCAATCGCAGGTTCGACGGCGAATCCGCCAAGTTTGAACTGCACGAGCCCTTTCATCATTTCTTGCGTGACGTTCAGCGAGTTTCCGTCGGTCGCTTGTGCGGGGTCGAGAATGACGGCGTCCTTAACCCGTGCCACGACGAGCATCGGGCCCGACGCATTCGTCTTCGTGTTCGACGATCCGCCGCCGCAGCCGGCCAGCGCGAAGAGAGCGATGAGTGCCGCCGCGCGCAGCGTTCGCGTGTCCATACCGTTACCTCGCTTTGATGAAGAACGTCCACGATTTCGTGGCGGTGTTACCGGCATAATCACTCGCGCGCACGGAAACGCGCACAGCCCCGTTGGCGTACGTCACCCCCGGCCGGTATTCGATAAAACGCCCGGAGCGCGTCGATTCCGACGTAACGTCGCGGCCGTTGACCAAAAGAACGATTGTCGACGGATTGACCGGCACCGTGCTGAAAGAAAATGTTGCGTAGATGCTCGGACGACCGTTGTTGACGGTCGATCCGTTGTCGGGCGCAAAGTCGGCAATGCCGGGCGCAACGCTCGCGACTGAAATTTCGTCGCTTGACTGCGCCCGCGGCGCTTGCGTTCCGCGAACATCGAGATGACCGAACACCGGAACGTCGGCGAAACTGATGCCGCGCGGGATGGTGTACACGGCCGAATACACGCCCGGCATCGTCTCTTGGAGCGGGAGCCCCGGAAGATACGGGCCGATATCGTAGCTGGCCGTTCCGCCGGGCGTTCCGCGCAGCGTAATCGAAACGCGATCGTTTGGTTTGAGCGGCCGAGCCGGGTCGATGCTGATGCCGGATATCTGAACCGGGCCGGCCGGAGCGGGCGTGCCGGTCGCGGCGCGCGTAGCGATAATTTCCCGAACTTCGGAGGAATCGATGTTGTACCGTACCATCAGCGTGTCGCCGACTTTTAGATCGGCGATCGTAGCTGCCGCACCGTTGAGCGATACGTCGGTTTGCCGGCCGGGAACGATCACTTGGCCGTCGTCGAGTACGACCGAACCGCCGCCGGTCGCGGCCACTTTTCCGGCGCGCGAGCCGAAGGCATCCACGATGCGCTCGACGTTCCCACCGGCGTTGAGATACACGTGCGCGAAATCGCCGGCACGGACGTCGGCCAGCTCGCCGTCATTGCTGGTGTTCGTGTTAACGTCTTGAATGACGACGGTTGCGTTCGGATCGATGGAAAGCGTCCTCACCGACGCATTATACGAAACGGTAATGGTGGCCGGATCCGAAAGCAGATCGACTGCCGACACCGTTCCGACCTGTTCGACGCGTGAGCCCGTCGCGATGATGCCGTTGCCGGAGCGTCCGACGAGCGTCGAGATGATTTCGACGCTGTTCGTTTGCCGGTCGAACGTCGCTTGCGCACCCAACGCGGCCGTAAAAAAGCGCAGCGGCGCGTAGAGCGTATCTTTAATGACGGTCGTCGGTGCGTCCAAGACGACCGGCTCTCCGTCCACTTCCGCGCGCGCACTGCCGACGCTCAGCGATATCGTTTTATAACCGGCATGCGTGACGATGCGCCGCCCTTCGCGGTCGAAGTCGAGCCCCAGCGCCTGGATGATGCGGCGAACGGGGACGAGCAATTGATTCCCCAAGCGGCGCGGCGGCGGATCGACCGAGAGCGGGGATCCGTTGATGACGATCGCAATCGGAACGATCGGTTTCGCGGCCTTATGCGCTTTGTGCGGCGGCTTCGCAAACGCGAGCGAGGATGCGGCGATGCACAGGCACGTTGCCGTACACGCCAATCGAAAAATCACCGCGGAACTTCCTCCAACACGTCGCGATACACGCCTGCGGTCGCTTCCGCGCAACGATCCCATGTTAGGCTCGCCGCCAGCGTCCGCCCTTCATTGACGAGCGCGGTCCGCTGCCCCTCGTCGGCGAGCAGCGCTTCTACTTCCACACGCAGGCCGGCGACGTCGGATGGTGCGAACGACCGCGCCGCCGGACGAAGCACCTTCGGAATCGCATCGCGGCAGGCAACCACCGGGCATCCCGCAGCCATCGCCTCGAGCATCGGCAGGCCGAACCCTTCGCGCAGGGCTGGATGCACGAGCGCAGCTGCCCCGGCATACAGCGACGGGAGCGCCTCCGCGGAAACCTCACCCAGACATACGATGTGCCGATCCGCGCGCTGGAACGGAG
>JALYTZ010000061.1 GCA_030854025.1 Vulcanimicrobiota bacterium | reverse complement strand
GGCGTGTTGTACTCGCGCTTCGGGCTGCTGGGTGGATATAACGCCGGTCGATTCGGTGCCGAGGCCCGCGCGTACGACGTGCGCCGACCGACCCTCGACGTGTATGGAAACCTGAACCTCACGCGGTTTGCGAAACTCTTCCTCGGGCAGCGTGACCTCACGCATCCCGAGCGTCGCACGGTTTTGGGTCTTCAACTGCAGTTCTGATGTAGGCTCGGAGGGAAGCGCACATGGAGCAACGAGTCAAACATCGCGTTGGCATCATCGGGTCGGGAGCGATGGGGACGCTCTACGGATTCCACCTCGCGCAACACTGCGAGGTAACGATGCTGGACAGCAATCTCGAAACGCTCGAAGAGATCGGGCGCCACGGCGTCAGCGTCAACGACGAAGCGGCGCGACCGGTTAAGATCGCCCGTTCGCCGCGCGATCTCTATGGTTCGACCGTCGTGTTTCTTTTCGTCAAAGCCGTCGACACGCTGCGCGCGCTCCGCCCGTTTGCCGGCGAATTCAATCCCACGACGCCGCTGGTATCGTTGCAGAACGGCGTGGGTAACGAGGACGCGATTAAAACGGCACTTGGCGGCGCGGTCCCCGTGGTCTTGGGCATCACGACCGAGTCGTCACTCACCCTTGGCCACGGACGGGTACGCAGCTCGCAGCAAGGCAGTACGATTATCGGCACCGGCGGTGCCTCCCCGGCGACGACGCGAAACGTGGCATCGCTCTTGATCGAAAGCGGCATGCGCGCAGCCGTGGTGTGGGATATCCGCCCGCACCTGTGGGGAAAGCTCGTCGCGAATGCCGCGATCAATGCCGTCAGCGCATTGCTGGACTGCGACGCCGGCGCGATCTCGAAGGACCCGAACTCGACGCGCCTGTGCGAAGCGTTGGCAGAAGAAGCGGCAGCGGTTGCCGCCGGCTTGAAAATCAATTTACCGTTCGCCAATCCTTGGCAGTACGTCACCGAAGTGATCGCAATCGGTGCCGATTCCAAAAGCTCGATGGCGTTCGACCTGGAATCCGGCCACCCCAGCGAAATCGACCACATCAACGGCGCAGTCTGCGCCGCCGGCCGCCGTACCAACACCCCCACTCCCTACAACGACGCAATGGTCCGCCTAATCAAAGCCAAAGAAGCCATGTCCCCAAGCTGATTTAGCCGTAACGGCACGGGCGCGGGCGCATGTCGAAGGCAGCGTTTACGAGACGCCATCCTCGGGCCAGAAGCCGTAGATTGCTCGGCCCGGCTCGAGATCCCAAAAGC
Source organism: Vulcanimicrobiota bacterium (assembly GCA_030854025.1). GTDB lineage: Bacteria > Vulcanimicrobiota > Vulcanimicrobiia > Vulcanimicrobiales > Vulcanimicrobiaceae > JALYTZ01. The sequence continues at coordinate 2,334 of JALYTZ010000061.1, read as the reverse complement.
GCGTGGCGTTATCGCCGACGCCGTACACGACGGCATAGGGAACGTCACGTGCGAGAATGGCGCGTACGAAGCGCGCGAAATCGCGCTGCGACATCCACGTGGCTGCGTACCGTTTGAACTTCTCGGCGTCGGTTAGGTTGAGCCAGCCGCTCGATTCGCGCACGCTCACGTGACGGGGATCGTCGTGTTCGGTAATGGACCCGATGCGGATGCACGCCACTTGCAAACCATACTTATCGCTGTAATAGCGGCCGAGCGTTTCACCGAAGGCCTTCCAGACGCCGTACAAGCCGTCGGGCCGGTAGGGTTCGGTCGTGCCGATCACGCGGCCGAATCCCGGTTCGTAAATCGCCGGTGCGTTGAGTACTTCGTTCATCCCGACGCAGTGATTCGAGCTTGCGAAAATAATGCGGCACAAACCGGCGCGCCGTGCCGCCTCGTAAACGTTGTACGTGCCGCCGATGTTCGTCGAATAGACGCTCTCCCAGTCGGCATCGACGGCAACCACGCCGGCGAGATGGACGACCGCATCGCATCCACGTAACGCTGCCGACATCGCTTCGAGGTCTCGAACGTCGGCATTGATATCTGCATCGTGCAGGTCGATTCGCACCACCTCGTGATCGCGGGCCAGGTTCTCACACAGGCGCGATCCGATGGTTCCGTTCGCGCCGGTCACGGCGATTTTCATGGGACGAGTACAACCTTTCCAATGGCGGCGCGGCTTTCGAGAAAGGCATGCGCTGCAGCACCGTCGCGCAACGAAAACCGCGCCGCAATCGGGACGCGTACCCATGCGGGCGGATTTGTTCCGGCGTCAGTGACCCTTCCGGCCGCCTCGTACCCTGCGACGAACGGCGTAGTGCCGGTTAGATGGTAATTGCCGCGCCGGCGGTAGATGTCGGCAAAGTTCAAACCGATCGCGGCTGTCTTAACCACGGCGGTTCCCGGCGTTGCCTGGGGATCGGGAACTGCGCCGAAATGCAGCGCCTCCGGTCCTCCGAAGCGCTCGAAATATAACGCGTTCACGGGCTACATCTGCGGCTTCAACTGGAGGACGCGAACGATGCCTTCGTGGATCTCGACGTCGACGGAACGATTGCCGCCGCCGTTGATGGTGCCGTCGATCGTCTCGTTATTGCCGTGCGAGGTACCCTTGAGCGGGAAGTCCGTGAAGATCGTTCCGTCGTCAGTGTGAAAGTGCACGTGCGCTTTGGCCGTTGCATTGATCCACACTTCCACGTTGCCCTTGCCGGCTCCGAAATGCAGCGTGCCCGGCCAGTCGGTGCTGCCGAAAAATACCGTGACGTTTCCGTCTTTCGCATACGCCTGGGCGTAGCCGGGAACGAGCACCTTGATGTCGCCTTTGCCCACGTGCGCATCGACCACGCCCGAAACGTCGGCGACGTTGATCGACCCGTTCTGGGTACTCAGACGAAGCGTAACATCTTTGGGGCCGCGTACGAGATAACGAATGACCCCTGGATCGCCCGGCGTGCATGTCCCGTTCGTACTGTCCGGCGGCTGCGCATCAATAGCGAACGAGCAGACGGCAAGATTCTTACCAATCGCGGAAACCGCCGTGCGCGTCGCGTTGCGCTGAGTTGCAAACGCTTCAACGGTGTACTGATTTTGCGGCTTGCCGTGAACCGGAGCGTACGCGTCGATATCACCGCGCGCATTTCGAAGCGTAAGTGTCGACCCCGGCGCGAGCGTTCCCACTTTCGAAAATGTCGGCGCAGGATTCGCGCATGCGGCTAGCAGCAAGAGAAGAAGAATGCGCAGGCGCTTCATGCCGAGCTATTGCGCGATGGCGCAGGTCGATTCCCCGGTCTTTGCGCGAGTCCCGTGAGGCGCGCAGCGGTAGATGTCCGTCGATTCGCGAACTGCAGTCGAAATTGACCGGCGCTCACGAGACGGCGAGCATAGTAACTGCAAGATGCAAGCGCCGCCGTTACCTCTTATTGTCCTTCTGCCGCCGCGAGAAAGGGCGGTGCGTTTTATCACCCGGGCTGGGCGAGCGAGGATCGTGCAACTGCGTGCCCGCCGCATCCGACATAATCGCCAATCGACCGTCATTGCCAAAACCGTCGCATCACGCGGTGCCCTAATCGCATGCCTTTACATCCCACCCCGGGTGGGATAGGATGAGCGCCTTATGAAGGCACGCACGAGCAGTTTGAACTCAACCCAGAAAACGAAGGTCCTGAACCGTCTAAAATCCGTTCGGGGGCATCTCGACGCGGTCATCAAAATGGTCGAAGACGACACGTATTGCGTCCAAGTTATTAAACAAGTCGCAGCGTGTCGCGCGGCGCTGGACCGCGTTAGTCG
>JALYTZ010000058.1 GCA_030854025.1 Vulcanimicrobiota bacterium | reverse complement strand
TGGTTTCGTATTCGCCGGTGCGCGGTTGCGTCGTGTTGCGGCCATACGGTTTCGGCATGTGGGAAAACCTGCAAAAGCACTTGGACGAACGCTTCAAAGCGACCGGGCACGAAAACGCGTATTTTCCGTTGCTCATTCCCGAACATCTGCTGAGCAAAGAAGCCGAACACGTTGAAGGCTTCGCTCCCGAAGTGGCATGGGTCACGCAGGGCGGGGCGGAAAAATTAACCGAACGCTTGGCCATTCGACCGACCTCGGAAGTGATTATCGGCACGATGTACGCGGAATGGATTCAGTCGCATCGCGATTTACCCGTCCTCATCAATCAGTGGTGCAACGTCGTTCGCTGGGAAAAGGCGACGCGCCCGTTCTTGCGCACGATGGAATTTCTCTGGCAAGAAGGGCACACCGCGCACGCCAACGCCGCCGAAGCGCGTGAAGAAACGCTTCGCATGCTCGGCGTCTACGAAGATTTCGCGCAGAACGTTGCCGCGGTGCCGACGTACGCGGGAATTAAAAGCGCCGGCGAACGCTTTCCGGGCGCGGTCGAAACGTATTCGATCGAAGCGCTGATGCCCGACGGCAAAGCGTTGCAGTCGGCGACCTCGCACGATCTGGGGCAGAACTTCAGCAAGACGTACGACATCACGTTCGCCGACGTGGATCAGCAGATCAAACACGTGTTCACGACGTCGTGGGGAATGTCGTGGCGCATGCTCGGTGCGCTCATTATGGTCCACGGCGACGATCGCGGCCTGCGTTTGCCGCCGAAAATCGCGCCGCTCGAAGCGGTATTCGTGCCGATCGTCAAAGCCGGAAATGCCGAGGCGGTGCAAAAGCGCACGACCTTGCGAAGATGCTCCGTCAGCGCGGTCATCGCGTTCGCGTGGACGACCGCGACTACTCGCCCGGCTGGAAGTACAGCGAGTGGGAAATGCGCGGCGTGCCGCTGCGCATCGAGATCGGACCCAAGGACCTTGAGTCGGGAAGCGTTATGGTCGTGCGGCGCGATAAAGAGAAGGGCGAGGATGGCGGAAAAACCGCCGTTCCATTCGACGCGCTCGGCGACACGGTACGCGAACTGTTGAATGCCGTGCACGATTCGCTGTACGCCCAAGCAAAACACTTTCTGCTCGGCCACACCTACAAGGTGGAAGAGCGCAATCAATTCTACGAACTGTGCAAAACGCGCGCCGGCATGCTTGACATCGCATGGTGCGGACGTGCCGACTGCGAGGCGCACGTCAAAAATGCGACGGGAGCGACCACCCGCAACACACGAGATCTCGAAGTCGCCGATTCAAGGTGCGTGGCCTGCGGCGAACCCGCAACGCGGAATGCCTACTTTGCGCAGTCGTACTGATCGCAGCCCAGTGCGTGCGGGCGCGATTGCAGCGTTCGTTCTAGCGGCCGCGACGGCGTTTCCCGCGTTGGCGAGCACACGACAGGTGGACGCGCCCGCTTCGCCCATCGTCGACACGCTCGATGCCAATCTGCGCTCTTCGGGCAACGACCGAGCCACGGCGATTGCGATCGGCAAGTCCATCTTTCGCACGGAGTGGCCCGCGCAGGTTCTGAAAGTCTATGCCGATCAGTTCGAGTCACACCGCGTTGCCGGTCTCGACGTGTCGGGTGTGAAGTTTCATGCGCCCCTCGACCGCGCTCGATTTTTCGCTGAGGTTCGTTCGCTTGCGGCGGCCGTCTTCGCGTCCTCGCCGGTGGAAGAAGTCGACATTTGGGCGACGGTTCCGCTCAGCGTGGGAAAGGGCATCGTCGTGAGCGGCGATCTGGCGCGTCCAACGAACCGCACCGTCTTCACCGTGAGCGTGCTGCGCGGCGAGAGCTCGGCCGCGCTGGCCTCGCGCCTGCGCGCCCGGCGGGCGGTCTTCTTAGACGAGGAGTGGGCAAGCACGGCTCTTAAGTGAGGGAGCGAATGTATCAGAAAACGACCCTCGCCAACGGCGTGCGCATCGTCACCGAGGCCATGCCGGCCTTCCGCTCGGCTTCGATCGGCATTTGGGCGGATGTCGGGTCCGCGGCCGAAAGCAGCGAGCAGCGCGGAATCTCGCACTTGGTGGAGCACATGCTCTTCAAGGGCACGAAGACGCGTACCGCGCGCGAGATCGCCGAGCAGATGGACGGCGTCGGCGGCAATCTAAACGCCTTCACCGATAAAGAAACGACCTGCTACTACGCCAAAGTGATCGATCGGCACGTGCCCTTCGCAGTCGACGTGCTTACCGATATGTTTCTGAATTCGCAGTTTGCGGCCGAAGAGCTAGCCAAAGAGCAAAAAGTCGTGCTCGAAGAGATCAAGATGTACGACGATTCGCCCGACGAGCTGATTCACGACCTCTTTACGCAGTCGATGTGGCGCGGCAGCAATCTGGGCGCGCCGACCATCGGCTTCGCGGATACGGTAGCGCGCATCACGCCGGACGATCTGCGCGAACACATGCGCAAGCACTACGCACCGAACTCAGTGGTCGTAGCCGCCGCCGGCAACGTCGATCACAACGCGATCGTTCAACTGTTCGCCGAAAAATTCGCCGGCTTCGACGGATCGTGCGTTCTGCCGGAGCCGGAAACGCCGAAGGCGACGGCGGCTCGAATGTTCACGTTTAAAGAGAGCGAGCAGACATACGTGGTGCTCGGCGCGAGCGGCCTTGCCATTCGGGACGAACGTCGCTATACGCTCAGCGTGCTGGACACGCTACTCGGCGGCGGGATGTCGAGCCGCTTGTTTCAGGAAATCCGCGAGAAGCGCGGGCTCGTGTATACCGTGTATTCGTTTCAGGCGGGATATCGCGCGGCCGGGCTGTTCGGCGTCTACGCCGGTACATCGGCCGTAAACGTGCGCGAGTGCGTGAGTGTTATCGGGGAACAGTTCGCGCTGCTGCGCGAAGCGCCCGTCGACGAAGACGAGTTGCGGCTAGCCAAGGAACACATCAAGGGCAATTTGACGCTGTCACTCGAGAGCACGTCGAGCCGCATGATCCGCTTGGGCCGCAGTGAATTTGCGCTCGGCCGACAGGTGACGACCGAAGAGATCGAAGCGCGCGTCGACGCGGTCAGCGCCGACGACATTCGCGAACTTGCGACAGAGATACTCGCCGAAGAGAATCTCGGGCTGTGCGTGCTCGGACCGGTCGACGAGTCGAGTGTAGACTGGAATCGCAGCGCTGCATAATCACGCGCCCGTCGCATTTTGGACGTGGGAGCTGCTTGGTGCGATGGCCATTACGTTCATCGTTCAAGGCGTCACCATCGGGGCTTACGCCGCGCGCCTCTCCGGAGTTTTGACCGGGCGAATCGCAACGTCGATCTCGCTCTTCAATCTGTTCGTCACGTTCGGACGCCTAGCCAACATCTTTACCGGCGTCACCGTTGGTCCGCTTACCGACGGCGCCGCAGAACGAGCCAAGCACTTCTACGCGGTCCACGACGCTGCGGGACTCGCGGCGCTGCAATCGCAAGCCTTGTGGCAGCTGCGCCTGATCGTCGCGGCGGGCACCGTCGGCATGCTCGTGTTCGCCTTGCTGTTGCCGATGTTCATCCATCTGTTCCAACGCGGCGTTAAAGCGTTCGAACGGCGCGGCTCCATTCCGCACGCGCTCTTTCGCCTCGGCGATCCGACGGTGATCCGCGACGCCGTCGCGGCGAATCGATTCCCGACCCGTGCTCGCATGCAAGTGTTTTCGGCCGCACACTTGCCGAAGAAAATGCTCGTCTTTAACCTGGTCATCACGGCCGTCTATTCGATCGGCGTCGTGTCGTCGTACTACGCGAGCTTACTCGACATTTCCGCGGCACGAACCGCTCTAGGACTCTCGGGCGTTATCAACGGGGTCGGAACGATTCTTTTCACGCTTTTCGTCGACCCGACATCGTCCATGATCACGGACGAAGCCGTTCGCGGCGTGCGTCCGGTCGGAGAAGTCCGTTCCATGGTCTTCTACCTGGCGTTAACGGCGATCGCGGGAACGCTCGTCTCGCAGTTGATCCTGTGGCCCTCGGCGAAGATTATCGAACTAGTCGCACATTTCTTTACGCATATTCGATGATTACACTTAATTCGTTACGACGTCTTTCTCTGCTCGCGCTTGCCGTGCTTCTGCCCGTTGCCGCCGGCGGCTGTGCCGGGCCTGTCGAGCGGTGGATCGTTAACACGCGCGACAACCAAGGCGCGGTAGCGCTCACTCGCGGCAATCTGCACGAAGCTGCGCTCGCCTATCGCTTGGCGCTTCGCGTCGATCCGAACGATGCGCGAGCACGGGCCGGTTTTTCCGCCGTATCGCTGGATATTGCGAACACTGATTACCGCAAGGGCAACTTCGACGACGCAAAAGCGACCCTCAACGCGGCTGCGAAGTACGATCCCGGCAGCGTTCGGCTGCAGGCGCTGCGTTCGGCGATCGACCAAGCCAAACTCAAGCGCGAAATCGTCATCGCGAACTATCCCACGTACGCGGCGGCCGGAGAGAGCATCGTGAAGTCGTTCGCCGGCTTCAACGCGCAAAACAAGTTGATTCTGCGCAGCATTAAGCGGTTCGGATACACGTATGATACAACCGACCTCACGAGCGCGATCGATCAATCATACGAGATGCAGCTCGACATCGCAAAAAACACGAATCGCCTAATCGCGTTTCGGCAGCTCGTAAATTCAGGAGTACCTGAGCCGCGAAAAGGTGCCACGGCGAGCGCAGGCGCCGCCTCGCTGCTGCCATTGCCCTAAACGGCGTGGCCGAGCGCGGCGCGAAAATCCCCCCACCGCCCTCGAACTACCGATCAACTTCTTTGTGGGTGGCTATTTGCCAATCGTTTCCGCACGGGTCTTTCAC
>JALYTZ010000038.1 GCA_030854025.1 Vulcanimicrobiota bacterium | reverse complement strand
GCCGTCGCGTTCCTCGGTTGCGTTGAATTGGAGGTCGAGGATGGCATTCGCCCCCAGCGCGTCAGCCCGGCTTCGCAATTCGTCGAGCGCACTTTCACGCGCGCGTTCCGCATCGGTAAGGTACTCCCCCGCAGCAAGACCGATGAAGCTCCCGATGCTGCGAAACGTCGCTCGCAACATGTTCTTAGGCAGCACAGTGGTCGCCGACACGTAGCCGAGCGAACGAACCATGTGAAATCCCTCGATCGAAGCGATCGTCACGACGGAGTCTTTCGTCACCACGGCGGTCTGGAGGCCTGGCGCAGGGATGCCGCGCACGTTACGCGGTAGAGCAGCATGCCGAATAATTCACCGTCCGTTCTCATCGTCCGCCTCGATGCTATCGGCGACGCGCTGGCCCTCACGCCGCTGGTTGCGGCGCTGCGAGCCGCCGGCTGCGGCCTCGGCATCGTGCTGCGCGAAGGGAACGCCGCGACATTCGCATCGCGCGCTTTCGATTGCGTGCACGTGCCCGCGGACGGCTCGCAAATCGCCGCGGAGCGATACACACATGCACTGATCGCAACCGAAAATGCCGCCGGCTATCGGATAGCGCTTGCGAGCGGAGCACCGGTTCGGATCGGATTCGAGAACACACGCGGTAAGCCGCTCAAGGCGCTCTGGGCGCGGCGACTCTGCACGCAAACGGTGAAGCGCACCGCCGGGCTCGACCCTCGTGCGCCGCACGAGGCGCAAGTGCTGTTCGAACTGGGTCGCTCGCTCGTGCCGCCAAACGAGAGCCCGACGCGCGACTCCTCGATTTTGAGCCGCTTCGTCCTCGACGAGGAACCGTCGCCGGACGGTCGCATCGCCATGCAAATCACGGACAAGTGGGAGCGCTTGGGCGCCTCGCTCGACGCGGTCTCCGAGTTGGCCGCATTGCTAAACTGCCACGGTAACGTACGCTTTATCGGCGCCGAACGCGAAAGCGAGTACGTGAATCGATTTAGCGAACGCAGCGGACTGCGTGTCGAGCGATTCATCGATGTCGCGCCGTGGAAGGCGGCGATCGCCGCAAGCCGCGCGCTCGTTGCTCCGGACTCGGGAGCGACCCATGTTGCGGGAATGACGGGAGTGCCGACCGTTGCCGCTTTTCCCACGCGAGACTTCGCGCTTCAGACGGCCCGCTGGGCGCCGTGGGCCGCTCCAAGCCGGGTGGTGAGAATTGAAGACTCGTGGCCTTCGGTAGTCGTCGAATCGCTCAACGAGCTTCTGCTCGGCACGCTGCCGAGCGATACAACGTAATCGCCCCGCTCCGCCGCACGATCCGATAGGCGCCGCTGCGCCTCAACCGTGCGATCAACTGCGCAGCTTCCACAAGGCGCGGCGAATTCGGAAAATCGCCGTCGGTAAGCAGCAGACACGACGTGACCGTAGCAGCACTCGATTCGGGAAGCAGCGTTGCTTGCGGATCGATCGCCGCAAGATGCGTGAACGCTTCCTCTTGCGTCGCGATTTGAGAATCTGCGGGCAGCGTCTTCAAAAATGCGTCGAGCCGACGATCGGCAGCCGTGCGCGTGCGAAGCGTCAGTTTCGGATGCAGCGGATTTGCAACGGCAAACTCCAGCACGCACAAAGCCAAGCACGCGATGAGAACCGTTCGCGCTCGCCGGTCGGGCATGCGCGCGATTGCAAACGCAAATGCGGCTAGCACGTATCCCGCCCAGGCGCCCGCGTAATGCGAGCCGATCGTAAACGTAGTCGACATGCGCGAGAGCAGCACTTCGGCAAGCGGCGCGGCCGCGAGCCACATCATCCGCGAGCGAAACGGAACGAAGAGCAGCGGCAAAAACGCCAGCACGATAAATCCGAGCCGAGCACCGATACCCGCAAAGAACAGCGCGTGTACGTCGGCCGGCGTCCATGCATAAAACCGGACCGGCATCCAGTGCGGACTCACAGCCGCCGCGTGCGGCTGAATGTGGCGAAAATACTCAATGAAAACGCTTACGCCTACGACGGCAACGACCAGCGCAGTACGGCCTGCTGTCGTTCCGCGAAAGCGCCACGTGCCCAAACCGCCGGCAATCGCGAGAAATGCGGCTTGATCTTCTTTAATTGCTAGCGTCACCACCGTAGCTGCCAGCGTTGCTACCGTGAACCCGCCGTCAAACGACCACAGCAGCCACGCAACCGCCGCCGGAGCCATGCCGTTTTCATGGAAATCATTGAAAATCAAACCAGCCAGCGGCGGATAGAGAAACACCACCGCAGCGGTCAGACGCGCCGTTGCGCGCTCGGCGCGTCGCGCCACCAGCCCGTACACCGGCGGTATCGTAAGCGCGCCCGCCGCGGCTTGCAGCGCGACGAGCGCGAGCGGCGACTTCCACATCTGCATCAGCGCACCGGCCACGTACAGAATGGGCGAGAAGTGAAACGCGTAATGACTGCCTTCCACGGTGTCGCAGAAGCAGCCGAACGCGCTGACCGCCGTTTGCGCGAAGATGCCAAGGTCGACGTAGTTGCGATGCGCGCCGTAGCGCACCGCGCCGAGAGCAAAGAACACGATCGCGTACAGCGCACAGCCGCCCCACATGAGCGGATCGCGCAGCGACCGGTCGCGCATCAGTCCTGGGCTCGAGCCAGCGTCCTGCGCTGCTGCAGATACGGCCATACGAACGTATCGATGTCGCCGTCGAGAACCGCTGCAGTGCTGCCGGTTTCAACGTTCGTGCGGTGATCTTTGACGAGCTGATACGGATTGAGCACGTACGAGCGAATCTGCGATCCCCATTCGTTCGCGCTGCGTTCCCCCCGCAGTTCGGACAGGCGCGCGTCACGCAGTGCCAATTCGCGTTGAACGAGTTTCGCCCGCAGAATGCCCATGGCCACTTCGCGATTCTGAGCCTGCGAACGCTCCTGCTGCGAAGCAACGATCGTGTTGGTCGGCTCGTGGATGATACGCACGGCAGACTCAGTCTTATTGACGTACTGACCGCCGGCGCCGCCCGATTTGAACGTTTCAATTCGCAGGTCGTCGGGGCGAATCTCGATGTCGACATTTTCGTGCGCTTCGATTTCAGGGATCACGTCAACCGCGGCAAAGGAGGTGTGGCGCCTGTGTGCGGCGTCGAACGGCGATATGCGCACCAGCCGGTGAACGCCGCGTTCGCTTTCGAGCAGCCCGTAGGCGTTGCGTCCGCGCATAAAAAACGTGATCGACTTCAAGCCCGCTTCTTCGGCCGCTGATTCGTCTACGATCTGCGTGCTGAATCCCTTTGACTCGGCCCAACGCATGTACATTCGAGCCAGCATCGCGGTCCAGTCGGACGCATCGACTCCGCCCGCGCCGGAAAAAATGCTAACGATCGCGTTGTGGTCGTCGAACTCGCCGTCAAAATTCGCCGCCATTTCCAGCTCGTCGATTTGCTGCTGCGCTGCGGTGATATTTGCATCTACTTCATGCGAAGCGGCCGCATCGTCGGCAAATAGATCCAGCAGTTCGCGAGCGTCGGCGAGCGCTCGCGCGATCGAATCCATGCGATCGACGTCGGATTTCAGTTCGGCTAACTGCTTCATCGCCCGCTGCGCCGCATCGGGCTCGTTCCAGAACGTATCGGTGCGCGAACGCCGCTCCAGTTCGCTTACGCTGCGCGATTTGCCAACGTAGTCAAAGACGCTCCTTGAGCGCACTCAGTCGAGCGCCGAGACGGGCAATGCTGGTCAGTTGCGAGTCGCTCATAGCGGGGTCCGGTTCTGCGCGCGCTTCAAGCGCCCTTTCCGCGAGCCGCAGATAGCGTGAGTGACATCCGGCAATCGAATACGGAGGCACAGATGAACGTCGAATTACCACTCGAGAATTTTAGGGCCGGCGGCGTCGCTCGAAACGACGCGCTCGACGGCGCGGTTGAGCCGCTTTCCGGTGGCTCCGAGCGCGGGATCGGCATCATTCTCGGCGACCGGATGTATCCAATCCAAACACCGCCCGCTCCGGATGTCGGCTCACCCGGATGCGATCAGGCCAACCCGTGGAACGGAATTTTCGCGCAGCTCACGGGCCTCATGAACGAAATCATGCAGGCAATCGGAAATCCATTCGGCAGCCCGACTCCGAATGCTACGGCGCCGTCTGAACCGCAGGAC
>JALYTZ010000012.1 GCA_030854025.1 Vulcanimicrobiota bacterium | reverse complement strand
ACGGCGACGTGCTTTCCGATGTCGCCGCCCAAATCACCGGCTCGGTGGGACTCGCCGGTTCGGCAAACATCGGCGATCACTGTTCGATGTTCGAAGCAATTCACGGTTCGGCGCCGCGTCGCGCGGGCCAAAACATGGCCAATCCTTCCGGACTGATGCATGGCGCGTTTCTGATGCTGACCCACGTCGGGCAAGGCGAAATCGCCGAACGCGCGCACAACGCCTGGCTGCGCACGATCGAAGGCGGCGTGCACACGTACGACATCTACAAAGAAGGCACGAGCAAATCCAAAGTAGGAACTCGCGAATTTGCGGATGCGATCATCGCGCGGCTCGGCCAAAAGCCGGAGAAACTCAAGCCGGTGGAATACGCCAAAGACGTGCAGCTCGACTTGTCCGTGCGCACCGCAGGAGCGCGCGCCGAGAAGGAACACGTGGGGGTCGACATCTTCCTCGACAAGCCGAACGGCAACCCGGACGAGATCGCACAAAAGCTCAACGCGCTAAACGTGCCCGGCGCGAAACTCACCGTCATCAGCAATCGCGGCACCAAAGTGTGGCCGCAAGGAAATCCGGACACGTTTTGGAGCGACCAATGGAGCTGCCGCTTCGAATCCGACGGCAACGCGTTCACCGGCGACCACGTCGTCCAACTGCTCGAAGCCGTCGGCCAAGCCGGCTTCGATGCCATAAAAACCGAAGGACTCTACACCTTTAACGGCACCCGAGGCTACTCCCTAGCCCAAGGCCAGTAACCGCGCATCACGCTACGTGCTTCGCGCTTCGAGATGTGCGATGTCGTTTAACGTTGTTAGTTCGGCGGAGTTGTCGCGTAGCGTGACGCGAGTGATGCTGGCGGGGTGGAGGCGCAGTCCGCGTGCGCCGGCGCCTGTGGGGCCTTCTTCTTCGCCGAAGAGTACGTGGAGCGCGGCATGCAGCGGGCCTGCGTGCGTTGCAATCAGTACGTTTGATTCACTACGCCCGCGCAGGTCGCGAATCGCTTCGGCAACGCGGGTGCACACGTCCGCAAACGATTCACCACCCTCCGGAGTGTAGTAGGCCGGCTGCAGCGCGCGGTCGCCGCGCAGATTCGGATCGCGCTGGACGATCTGCTCCCACGTCAGTCCCTCCCACGCTCCAAATGCAAACTCGCGCCAGCGCGCATCGGGTTCGATTGGAAGAGGCCCGCGCCGTGCAAGCGTGCTCGCGGTGTCGTAGGCGCGAGAAAGATCGCTCGAAACGATGCGATCGAACGGCTCATCGCGCAAGGCGTACGCGAGGGCCGTCGCTTGCGCGCGGCCCTCATCGTTGAGCGGGATATCGCTTTGCCCTTGAAAGCGCCGGTCGCGGTTCCAATCCGTCACCCCATGACGGATCAGCGTAATGTGCGTTTGGATTAGTGCTGGCTGCTGCTGTCCGTCCCGTGCGCTTCGAGCAGATCGGACATGTCGTTGGCATGCTCTTCTTCAACTGCCAGAATCTTCTCCATCAGGCGGCGCGTCGTCGAATCGTTGTCGCCGAAATACGCCACAATTTCGCGATACGACTCGATGGCCACCCGCTCGGCAACCAAATTCTCTTTGATCATGTCGACGAGATTTTCGCCTTCCGCATACTCGGAATGGCTTCGCGTTGCAAGTCCTACGGGATTGAGATCGGGTGCGCCGCCGAGTTGCGTGATCCGCTCGGAGATCCAGTCGGCGTGCTCCTGCTCCTCGTTCGCGTGTTCGAGAAACTCTTTTGACACCGAATCTTTGTGAATGCCCGCAGCCATGTAGTAGTGCCGCCGGTATCGCAGCACGCAAACGATCTCGGTCGCAAGCGCGACGTTCAAGATGTCGATCGCGGCTTTGATGTCCCCCTTGTAATCGTCGGTAACTGCGCCCTTCATCATATTCTCACGCGCGCGACGTCGCAGTTCTTGGACATCAGATAAAAACGGGGTTGCTGTAGCCACCATGCCTCCGGTCAAACGTGCAGTATACTGCAGGCGCTTATACCCAAGTTCCGCCAAGCCGCCCAGGCGCGCCGCCGAGGTTGGCGGCCTTCGCGCGTCGTACCCGAACTAGCGTGCCCAAGGAAAGCCACCGGCTCGCCGTTCGCAAAATGTACAAGCTCTATATCAATGGAGCGTTCGTGCGTTCGGAATCGGCGCGCAGCGATCCAATGTGGGACGGCGAAAAATTCGGCGCCAACATCGCCCGCGCGTCGCGTAAGGACGTTCGGGATGCCGTGGTCGCGGCCCGGGCGGCGCAGGCAAAATGGTGGAAGACCGCCCCGGGCAGCCGCGGGCTGATCCTCTACCGGCTGGCCGAAATGCTCGAAGCACGCCAAGCCGAGCTGGTAGAGCGGGTGCGCGAGGGCCTCGGGCTCTCGCTTGAGGATGCGCAGGACGAAGTCGTCGCAGCCGTCGACCGCACGATCTGGTACGCGGGATGGGCCGATAAGTACGGCGCACTGCTCTCCACGCGCAACCCGGTCGCCGGCCCGCACCTTAATTTTTCGACTGCCGAGCCGACGGGAGTCGTCGCGATCCTGGCGCCCGACGAACCCGCGCTGCTCGGACTGGTTTCGGTGCTGCTGCCGCCTCTGGTCGCCGGCAACGCTGTGGTCCTGGTCGCGTCGGAACGCGATCCTCGGACGGCGATTGTCTTTGCCGAGGCGCTTGCAACGAGCGATCTGCCCCCTGGCGTCGTGAACATTCTGACCGGCTCGCGCGCCGAACTCGGGCCGGTCTTGGCCAAGCACATGGACGTCAACGCCATAACCGCCACCCGCGAGGATCGCGCGTTGGCCGAAATGCTGCAGAAGCAAGGAGCGGACAACGTAAAAAGGACCCGTATCCTTCCCAAGCGCAAAAAGAAGGAGTGGTTTAAGCCGCGGACCCGCACGTTGGACGATATCGCCGCGTACTGTGAGATCAAAACGATTTGGCACCCCTCCGGCCTCTAAAAAAAGACCTTCCTCCCAGGCAGGGTCTACCTGGTCGGGTCGGTAATAAAAGCGGCTAGTGAGCTACCGTCTGCTGCCAATGCATCAGCGCCTTTCCAATGCGCTTAGCTATGGCGAATTCGAGCTATTTTACCAACCGGTTGTTGCGCTTGCAACGGCCGAGGTTATTGGCGTTGAAGCGCTATGCCGCTGGCCGCAGCGCGATCAGACGTACGTGTCGCCCGAAACGTTCATCGCGCAAGCCGAAGCGTCGGGATTCATCGTGCAGCTCGGCGACTGGGTGCTGCGCACCGCGGTCGAGCAAGTGCATCTCTGGCAGCAGCGTTTCGGTCGTCCTTTGCGGCTAGCCGTGAACCTGTCGGGCCGGCAATTCATGCACTTCAATCTCGTCAAGCAGATTGAAGACGCGCTGCACAAGGCGAACTTCGATCCGCGCAACCTCGACTTTGAAATCACCGAAACGGCTGCGATGCATAACGCCGAAGAATCGATCGGCGTGATGCGTCAGCTCAAATCGCTCGGCATCGGCATCTCGCTCGACGATTTCGGCACCGGCTATTCATCGCTCAGCTATCTCAAACGCTTTCCGATCGATCTGCTGAAGATCGATAAATCGTTCGTGCGCGACATTCCCGAAGACGCGAACGACCTGGCGATCGTCTCGGCGATCATCGCGATGGCGCACGCACTCGGCTTGAAAGTCATCGCCGAAGGTGTGGAAACGCAGGGGCAGCACGACTTTCTGCGCGACTGCGGCTGTCAGTTCGTGCAAGGATTCTTCTTTGGCCGACCACTGCCGGCAACCGACCTCGAACTTTTGCTGGCCGGCGGTCGTGTCGAGTCCGCCGAAGCCCGAACCGCGTAACGCGATTCGGAGAGGGGGAGATTCGAACTCCCGAGACCCGTTAAGGTCTGCTCGCTTTCCAAGCGAGTGCATTCGACCACTCTGCCACCTCTCCGCGAGCGCCCCGCCATCGGTTGGCCATGCCCGGCGAAAAACCTTGGCCGCTAGTGCGCGAAACGCTCGACCGAATCTTGCGCGTGCGCAAGCCAGAAATCGAACGAAGCACGCGCTTGAGCCTCGAGCATTGCATCGCCGCGAACGACTTCGCGATGCAGATGCTGACCGAGCGTCGAGCGGTTCCCGTAATTGGCGTCCATGACCAGACTGCACTGCTGCAGCGCTTCGACGAGCGGTTCGGACAAACGAACGTCCGGAGGGAGCGTCGACAGTACAATCTCGGGCGGATTTTCCTCCGGCCAGTGCGCGGCTTCGAAGCGCTCGCAAAGGTCGTCAACCGCCGCCTGATCGCGTCCCCAAACAAACGTGTACGCATCGCGCTCGTGCAGCTGCGTTAGAATCGCGCGAGCGCTCGCGCCGG
>JALYTZ010000008.1 GCA_030854025.1 Vulcanimicrobiota bacterium | reverse complement strand
GCGCAAGCCGGGTTGGCATGCCGGGATCCTAAGTTTCACGAATCATCCGGCGTCGTTTCTGCGCCCCGGCAAGGAGCCGCCGATGATCACCACCGCTGAAGAACGGATCGACCTGTTTGCCCGCGCGGGCTTCGATGAATGTTTCTTCGTTCCGTTCGATGCTTCGATTGCGTCGCAATCCGCGGAGCACTTCTTACGCGAAACGCTTATCGAACGCCTCGGAACGCGCGGAGTCGTGGTCGGCGAAACGTTCCGGTTTGGTCACAAGCGCGCGGGCGACACCGCGTTGATGCGAACGATTTTCGAACGCGAGGGCGTTGCTTTCGTCGCCGCCGAAAACACGCGTTACGACGGCGAGCGCATTTCCAGCACGCGAATTCGCGCCTGCATACGGGCCGGCGACATGGAAACCGCCGACCGGCTTCTGGGACATAGCTACGAATTGCGCGGCCGCGTGGTTCGAGGTGCCGGGCGCGGACACGACTTAGGATTTCCTACCGCCAATATCGAGGTGCCGCCGAAGCTGCTCCCCAATGACGGCGTGTATGCGGCAACCGCGCGTCACGACGGCCGGGACTACGCTGCGCTCGTCTCGATCGGCACGAACCCAACGTTCGACGGTCCGCACCGCACCGTTGAAGTATGGCTTCGCGACTTCTACGCGACGATTTACGGACAGGAGATGTGCGTGCGCGATCTGCGTTTCGTACGCGAACAACGCAAGTACGGCGACGTGAACGAGTTACTCGCACAAATGCAGGACGACACGCGCGCGGTGGCTTATCCGTCCTATGGCTAAAAAAGAATGACAATCAATCGAATGAAGACTGTGTTTGCGGCGTTTACACTTGCCCTGCTTCCGGCGTGCTCTGCCGGCACGCAATCAAACGTCGCGAAGGTCGGCTCGCCGGCACCGAATTGGACGATGCCGCTGTCCGCGGGCGGGAGACTTTCGCTTGCCTCACTCAAGGGCAACCCGGTCTACTTGAACTTTTTCGCGACGTGGTGCGGTCCGTGTAACTCCGAAGCCCCCACTATCAACGCCCTGCAGAAAAAGTACGCGGGTCAGGGCTTGCACGTGGTGGGAGTTGACGTAGCTGAAAACACAAAAAAGGCGCAAGGATTCCGCGAAAAATACGCTTTGGTGTACCCTGCAGTCGTCGATTCGGGAGCGCTGCAGAGTCAGTATAGCGTGAACGGCCTCCCCGTGCACGTATTCATCGGACGTGACGGAGTGATCCGGCGCATTCGAGTGGGCGAAATGAGCCCCGCAGACATCGAAGGCGCCATCCGCACGATCCTTTAAGGAACCTCTGATTAAGTCTCGCACACCCCATCGGCACAGCGCTTTTTGTCCGGGCCATCGTTGCTGCGCGGTCACAATGCGCTGCATTGCGCCCGTCCTCGCGCCTTGTCCTGAACAAAAATCGCTGCACCGCTGTGCCGTGGAGACTCAATCAGAGGTTCCTAAGCGGCTTCTACGACGAGCGTTTTTCCGGACATGGTTACGGATGCGGCGCTTCCGGCGCGGATGTCGCCGCGCAAGATTGCGGTTGAGAGCGGTGTGCTGACGTGCCGCGCGACGGTGCGTTGCACGTGACGCGCGCCGCTCCCCGCGCTCATCGCTTCGCGTGCCAAAAACCGCCGAGCGTCTTCGGAAAGTTCCAGCGTTACCTGATGGGCGCCGAGGCGGCCGGCTAGACTATCGACGTTGAGCGTGACGATGCGCTCGATGTGCTCTAGATCGAGATCGTTGAAGTGAACCGTTTCGTCGATGCGGTTGAGAAATTCCGCGCGGAACGTATCCGGCAGCTGATCGTCCTCGATGTTCGTCGTCATGATGATCAGCGCGTGACGAAAGTCGACGGTTCGTCCTTTCGCGTCGGTCACGCGTCCGTCGTCGAGAATCTGCAGCAGGATTGCGGCGACGTCCGGGTGCGCTTTTTCGAGTTCGTCGAACAGCACGACGCAGTAGGGGCGGCGGCGCACGGGTTCGGTGAGTTGTCCGGCCTCTTCGTGACCCTGATATCCCGGAGGCGCACCGAGCAGGCGCGAAACCGTGTGCGATTCGGTGAATTCGGAAAGATCGATGCGCACGAGCGCGGCTTCGCTTCCGAAAAGTGCTTCGGCGAGCGCTTTTGCCAGCTCCGTTTTTCCGACTCCGGGCGAGCCCATAAACAGAAAACTGCCCAGCGGCTTACGCGGATCGTGCAAGCCGGCGCGAGCACGGCGAATCGCCTCGCTGATTGCGGATATTGCAACTTCCTGGCCGATCACGCGCCGCTCCAGCGTCGTTTCCAACGACAATAGCTGATGCGTCTGAGATTCGGTGAGCGTCGCTTGCGGTATCCCCGTCCATTTCGTGACGACCGCGGCTACGTTTTCGGCCGTAACCGGCGGCTGCACGACGGCTCCCTTATTTCCCAATGCGACCGAAGCGGCCGCTTCGTCCATCAAGTCGATCGCCTTATCGGGCAAGAAACGATCCGCAATGTAGCGTGCCGAAAGCGTGGCGGCGGCGCCGATGGCGCCGTCGGTGATGTCGACGTTGTGGTGCGCCGCATAGCGCGCGCGCAGTCCGCGCAGAATGCCGACGGTTTGCTCGATCGACGGCTCCTCGACCATGACGGGTTGAAAACGCCGTTCGAGCGCTGCGTCGGATTCGATGTACTTGCGGTATTCTTCAAACGTGGTTGCACCGATGCAGTGCAAATCTCCGCGCGCAAGCTCGGGTTTGATCATCGAGCTCAAGTCGAGCGAGCCTTCGGCCGCGCCTGCGCCGACCAGCGTATGCAGCTCGTCTATGAAAAGAATCACGTCCTTCGAAGAGCGGCGCACTTCGTCGAGAATTTTTTTCACGCGGCTTTCAAATTCGCCACGATACTTCGTGCCTGCGACGAGCGGACCGAGCGAGAGCGCCAGCACGCGTTTGTCGCGCAGCGCTTCGGGCACGTTGGACGCAACGATGCGCTGCGCCAAACCTTCGACGATGGCCGTTTTGCCGACGCCGGGTTCGCCCACCAGTACCGGATTGTTTTTGCTCCGCCGCGCCAAGATCGATACGACGCGCTCAACTTCGTCGTCGCGGCCGATGACCGGATCGAGTTTGCCTAAGCGCGCCATTTCGGTAAGATCGCGCGAGAATGCCGCCAGCGTCGGCGTGCCCGATCGAAAGCGTCGCGAGAGATCTTCGAGCGGATTGCCGGCGCCTCCCGACGCGCGCTCGTCTTTCATTCGATCGTAAATGATCGCGCCGCCCGCGACCATTGCTGCTGCGGCGAGCGCGGCGCCTAAAAACGGAATTGCGGTGCGCGTCGTCTGCCGCTTCGCCGCGCAGATCGAACAAAGCGAGGTGGCTTCGCCCGTCGACGCATCGTACACGCTCGCCGGGCGGAGTTTGCAAGAATCGCAAATGGCATTCATTGTTCCAATCCTACCACCTTAAGAGCGCCGAGGTTTCGTTCCGGCGTTCCGAAGCTCGAAGAATAAACGCTCCGGCAAGCCGGCAGCCGTTTGGAGGCAAGAGCGCACGGGAAGACTCTCGGGGAATCGGCGCGTTACGCGTCTTCGCTCGACGGATAGGAACAAACACTCGTGGGAATCGTGCTGTTCATCGTTTTCGGACTCATCGTCGGTTTTGTTGCCAAGTGGGTCGTACCGGGTGAGGGCCCCGGCGGGCTGCTCGGTGACATCGTCATCGGCGTCATCGGTGCATTCTTAGGCGGCTTCATCTATGCGCTATTCGGACACATCGGAGTCACGGGATTCAATGTGCCCAGCGTCGTGTGCGCAGTCATCGGCGCAATCGTGCTGCTGTACGTCGTTCGCATGATC
>JALYTZ010000001.1 GCA_030854025.1 Vulcanimicrobiota bacterium | reverse complement strand
AGATGAACATGTAGGCATTGGCAAAAATGCCGGTCTTCACGTACTCGAGCGTCGCTGCAAAATCGTCTTCGGTTTCCCCCGGAAACCCGACGATGAGGTCGGTCGTAATCGCGCAGCCCGGCATGTAGCGCTGGATGAATTCAACTTTCTGCGTAAACTGCGCATGTGTATATTTGCGGTTCATGCGCCGCAGAATCGGGTCGCTCGCCGATTGCAGCGGCAGATGAATGCGCGAATTCAGCGCCGGAATGCCGGCTAGATCGCGAATGATTTTTTCGGTGAAGTCTTTGGGATGCGGCGATATGAACGTCAGACGTTCAAGGCCGGGCACCTGCGATACGGCGGTGCACAGGTCCCCGAAGTCGCGGCCGGTTGCCGGATCGCGATGCGCATTTACCGTCTGACCAACCAGCATTACTTCGCGCGCGCCGGCGGCAATTCGGTAGGCAACATCGCCGACGATGTCTTGGGTCGGCCGGTGATCGAAGCGCCCGCGCACGTGCGGCACGATGCAGAACGTGCAAAAATACGAACAGCCGCGCTGCACGGTAACGAAACCGCGCAGCGGCGTGAAGGCATCGGTGACGCACGCGGCGTCGCCGACGAGCGGCAGCATCAGCGCGCGCTCTTCGCCGGCATCGGTATCTTCGAACTGCGGTCGCCAGGATTCGAGCGTATCGCCCAGTTGCGCGAGTTCTTTGGTTCCGAAGAGCGCATCGACGTGCGGAACGAGCGCTCCCATCCGATCGCGATCTTGCTCGGCCAAACATCCGGTAACGATCAAACGCAGGCGGGGGTCGGCTTCTTTGAGCGATTTAAAGTGGCCCATGCGCCCGTATGCCCGCCGCTCCGCGTTGTCGCGCACCGTGCACGTGTTGAGAACGACGACGTTCGCCTCTTCCGCCTTGGCTGCAATGGCGTACCCTGCAGATGCAGCGCGCTCCGCAATGTACTGCGAGTCGGCTTCGTTCATCTGGCAGCCGAAGGTTTCGATGTAAATGCTTGCCATGCTATCGGCTCTTCCCACCGGTAATCGCGAGAATTAAATCGAGCGGAAGGTAGAGTTTTCCGCGAACCATTCCCGCGGGCGCATCGTAGATCACGACGCGCCGGTCGACGCTGAAGCGCGCATCTCCGATTCGTCCGATTACGCGATGACCGCCCCAGTGAATGACGAGGCGTCCGCCCGCGCCGATCGCAGCGGCCTTTTCGGGAAAATAATCCGATGCCGGAGCAACCACGGCGTTATGCGTGTCGGCAAGCGGCGAACGATACAGTACGTGGGTCGCTTCGTTGGGATACACCTCAACGGTGCGATCGAACCGTTCCTTGGGCTCGCGCACGACCACATTATGCGTGCCGACGGGCTCGTCGTACGTTTGCCGCAGCACCTGCGAGGCGCCGCCGTCGAACGACACGCGAGCGTCCGGCTTGAGGCCGTGCATCGCGATTTGACCGCGACCGCGCGGCGGATGTGTCGAACGCAATGGATCGAGCTGAACGCTGGCCATGGTCGTCACGCCGACGCTGATTTGCTGATCGTCTTCGGAGACTTTCCAACCGGTCTTCGTAACGGTCACCGTGTGGCGGCCGGCTTTGAGGCCGGTGAGCAGAACGGGCGTGCGCCCGATGTAACTTCCGTCCACCCACACGTCTGCCGCTCCCGGCAATGACGAGAGGTAGAGCGAGCCGTAGTCGCCCGCACTGGCCCGCGCAGCCAACGCACCGGCAATCAGCGCGACGACGAGCAGCCGTCCTGCAATAGATCTGATCATGAAGCTGGGCTGATTTTCGTTGACGGGCGCACCACGCCCCCCAAAGTATTTAGCGGCGGAGTCCGAATAGACAGACCCCGTGCAACCAACCGAATCAGGCGATGCCGCGCCGATGCTTCGACCGGCGACCGTTGCGATCGTCGGCCGGCCCAATGTCGGCAAGAGCGCTCTTTTCAACCGCCTCATCGGGCGACGCATGGCCATTGTCGAAGACACACCCGGCGTTACCCGCGACCGGCTCTACGGTCTTTGCGAATGGCGCGGACGCACGTTCAGCTTGGTCGACACTGCCGGAATCGACGCCGATGCTTCGCAAGACGGCGATATAGCGGCCTCGACGCGCCATCAGGCGCAGGCTGCCGCCGCCGAAGCCGATGCGATCATTTTCGTGGTCGACGCAAGCGCGGGACGCAATCCGCTGGACGAAGACGTCGCCGCGATCCTGCGGCGCACCCGACGGCACGTCGTCTTGGTTGCGAACAAGGCGGAATCACCGAGCGCGGCCGGCGCCATCCACGGTGAGTTTTCCGCTCTCGGATTCGGCGAACCGGTGCCCGTCTCGGCGATTCACGGCGAGGGGACCGGCGATCTGCTCGACGAGCTGCTGGCGCACCTGCCCCCCGACGCTCCGCCTGCGAACCTCGAAGGTGAGCTTTCCATCGCGCTCATCGGCCGTCCCAACGTCGGGAAAAGCTCGCTGCTCAACGCGCTGCTCGGTGAAGAACGCGCGGTCGTTTCCGACATTCCGGGCACGACGCGCGATGCGATCGACACGATCTTCAACTACGAAGGACGCGTGATCCGACTGATCGATACCGCGGGCGTGCGCAAAAAAATTCAGCAGCACGGGGCAATCGAATACTATGCCGCGCTGCGCTCGATTTCGGCGATTGCGCGCTGCGACATCGCCCTCCTGATGTTCGATTCGATGCACGGCCTGCTCGCGCAGGACCGTCGGCTCGCGGGCATGATCCTCGAGGAACGCAAAGGGCTGATCATCGTCGGCAATAAGTGGGACCTAGCGCGCGAGCAAGGTGAATTCAATCAGGACGAACTCATTGACGTCATCTACAGCCACGTGCCGTTCGCGCGCTTTGCGCCGGTAACGTTTCTGTCCGCGAAAACGCAGCGCCGCTTGGGCAATCTCATGCCGCTGGTGACGAAGGTCTCCGAAAATCTCGACCGGCACGTTCCGACTGCAAAGCTCAACGCGATCGTTCGCGACGCAGCGCTTGCCCATCCGGCACCTTCGCCGCGCGGAAAGCAGTTCAAGATCTACTACTGCTCGCAGCCGGCTTCACATCCGCCGCTCTTCGTGTTCCACTGTAACGATCCCGAACTCGTGCAGTCGCCTTACAAACGATTCCTCGAAAACGTCATCCGCCAGAGTTTTGACTTCGAAGGCGTTCCGCTCGCGCTCGAATTCCGCGAGCGCCGGCGCGACGAAGAAAGCGTACGGTGAACGCCCTTGCCGCGGCAGCGGCGGCGGTTGGGGCGTTTGCCGTCGGCTCCATTCCGTTCGGCTACGTCATCGGCCGGATCTTTTACCGAACGGACATCCGCGCTTCGGGAAGCGGAAATATCGGTGCGATGAACGCCTTGCGCACGCTCGGCAAAACCGGCGCAATCGCGGTACTCGTGCTCGATGCGGCCAAGGGATTTCTTCCCGTGTTTCTTCTCCTCGTCGCGCATCGCCCGGAACTCGCGGTCATCGCCGCGACCGCAGCGGTTCTGGGACACTGTTTTTCGCCGTGGCTCGGATGGAAGGGCGGAAAAGGCGTTGCAACTTCATTCGGAGCGATCTTCGCGCTCAGCTGGAAGGTCGGTCTTCTTGCGGTAGCCGGATGGCTGCTCGGCGCGCTGGCAACCACGTATTCGTCCGTCGGCTCGATGCTCGGAAACGCCGTCGCCCCGTTTGCGTTCTATTTTCTGATCCGCAATCTGCCGTTCACCGCCTATGGAATCTTTGCCGCGCTGCTCATTGCGTACACCCATCGAGAAAACATCGGCCGGATTCGTGCCGGCACCGAAAGCGGCATCAGCTTCCTGCGGCGCTAGTCCGACCAGGTCCGTTAGACCTACGGTGCGTATCTGGCCTACGCATGATTTCATCGAATGATTTCCGCAACGGCGTAACCATCGTGATCGACGGTCATCTCTGGACCGTCATCGAGTTTTTACACGTGAAGCCGGGAAAAGGCTCGGCCTTCGTCCGCACGCGCCTGAAGAACGTAAAGTCGGGAGCGACCGTCGAGCGCACCTTCCGCGCGGGCGAAAAGCTCGAACGCGCAACCGTCGACAACCGGCAGATGCAGATGCTCTACAACGACGACGACGGCTACCATTTCATGGATCAGGAAACGTTCGAAAACATCACGATTCAGCGCGACCTCATCGGCGATCCGGCGGATTTTTTGAAAGATGCGATGGTCATCGACGTACAGTTTCACGACGACGTGCCGATCGGGGTTGACC
Organism: Vulcanimicrobiota bacterium; assembly: GCA_030854025.1. Lineage (GTDB taxonomy): Bacteria > Vulcanimicrobiota > Vulcanimicrobiia > Vulcanimicrobiales > Vulcanimicrobiaceae > JALYTZ01. Next base: position 5,787 of record JALYTZ010000001.1, on the reverse strand, counting down.
TGCCCGCGCACGTCGAGCTGAAAGTCAACGAAACCGATCCCGGTTTCAAGGGCGATACGGCGACCGGCGCAACCAAACCGGCAAAACTGGAGACGGGCGCGACCGTCAACGTCCCGCTTTTCGTGAATCCGGGCGATACGATCCGCATCGACACGCGCGATCGCCGGTACATCGGCCGCGCTAACGGCTGAGCACTCCGCGCTCCTCTACGGAGCGCTTTTTCTTCTTGGAATAGCGGCCAGCACGTTCGGTTCGATGGTCGGCCTCGGCGGCGGCTTTATCATGGTGCCGCTTCTGCGGCTCTTCTTTGGGCTCTCGCCCGCCGTAGCCGCCGGAACCTCGCTGATCCTGGTGGTCGCCAACAGTGCGAGCGGATCGATCGCGTACCTGCGTCAGAAGCGCGTCGACGTGCGCGTGGGGCTGCTGGTCGCGGCAGGCGGCTTTCCGGGCAGCATCGCAGGTGCGATCGCGGTCACGCGCGTTCCGGGCGCCGTTTTCGACGGAATCTACGCGCTGTTTCTCATCGTCGTCGGGCTGGACATCATTCTCAACCGCGACAAGCGGCTGGCGCATCGTAACGACCGGCCGGCACAGCAGGGTATCGCCGGAATGCCGGTATGGCGGGCTCTTTCAACCGGCCTTCTGCTCGGCTTCGTTTCGAGTCTGTTCGGAATCGGCGGCGGGGTGATTTTGGTGCCGGCGCTGCTCTACTTCTCATCGCTTCCGGCCCACGCCATCAGCGCCACGTCGCACTTTGCGATGGCCTTGACGGCACCGGTCGGGCTAACCACCCAGATCGTCCAGCACAACGCCCGGCTCGACTATGCCATCCCGCTGGTTGCCGGGGGCATCCTTGGCGGACAGGCCGGGGCGCGCATCTCGTCGCATCTGCAATCCACGATGCTCGTAAAGCTGGTTGCGGCGGCACTGATCGCGGCGGCGGTCGCCCTGGCGGCACGGCATTTGTAATGATTGCGTGCCCGAAAGCCGATAGTTAGAACGTAATGCATTTTGCGAATATCACGCTGCAGGACACCGTCTTCCTCGACTGGATGCTGGATTTGCACAGTCTGGAAGATTATACGACCGATGCTTGGGACGTCGCTGCCTGGACGTCCGCATATCCGCTCTACGCGAAAACCCTTCTACGCTCCAGCTAAGGCTTGACACGGGCGGCTCGGCCGCAGGCCGAACGCGACGATTGCGCCTCGGCGCAATCCTCTAAGCGCTGGAAGAGCGGCGGGGTTCGCCGGCGCGGTAGCGGTAGACGATCCGGCCCTTAGTCAGATCGTACGGCGAAAGTTCGAGATCGACTCGGTCACCTGGTAGAATCTTGATCCGGTGCCGGCGCAAACGCCCGGCGATGTGCGCGAGAATCGTGTGGCCGTTTTCGAGTTCGACCGCGAAGGTCGTGCTCGGGAAAATTTGTTTGATCGTGCCGAAAACTTCCAGCGGCGCCTCTTTGGGCGTCGATTCCGTGCTCACGCGCGGGGTGCGGGTTTTCCGGGAATTGCGAACTGCTATGGTAACCTCTCAATCGTAGTAACGTCCACCCATAATACCCCATACGGGGCTCCAGGGGTGCGATTCCGTCAAAAAAGCGGGCTTAGGAACCTCCAAGGATCCTCGTCACTTGGGGTACGTCATGTTCTTCGGCACGACGTAGGCGTCGAAGTCCTCGCTGGAAACGTAGCCCAGACCGACCGCGGCGTCTTTGAGCGTCGATTTGTCGTGGTGGGCTTTTTTGGCGATTTCAGCGGCCTTGTCGTAGCCGATTTTCGGCGAAAGCGCGGTAACGGTCATCAGTGATTCGCCCAAATATTTGGCGATCGTATCTTCGTTCGCGACGAGACCCTCGACGGCGTGCTCTCGAAACATCGTGCACGTGTCGCGCAGCAGCGAACACGAATGCAGGAAGTTGTAAATCATGACCGGGTTAAACACGTTCAGTTCGAAGTTGCCCTGCGAGGCGCCGAAACTGATCGCGAGATCGTTCCCGAAAACCTGCGCAACCACCATCGTCATCGCTTCCGACTGCGTCGGATTGACTTTGCCCGGCATGATCGAGCTTCCCGGTTCGTTTTCAGGAAGGGTCAGTTCACCGATGCCCGCGCGCGGTCCCGAAGCGAGCCAGCGAATATCGTTGGCAATTTTCATGAGCGCCGCCCCCAGCGTTTTCAACGCGCCCGACGCAAAGACGAAGTCGTCGTGCGACGCAAGCGCCGTAAACTTATTGGGATGCGAGCGAAACGGAAGCCCGGTCAGCTCGGCAATCTTCTTGGCCGCGCGTTCCGCAAACTCGGGGTGCGCGTTGAGACCCGTTCCGACGGCCGTCCCGCCGATCGCAAGATCATATAAGTGATCGAGGGCTTCGCGGCAGGCCGTCATCGCGCGATCGAGCTGCGTGACGTAGCCGGAAAATTCTTGCCCCAGCGTCAGCGGCGTCGCATCTTGCAAGTGCGTGCGGCCGACTTTGACGATATCTTTCCAGGCTTTCGCCTTTTCGTCGAGCGCGTCGCGCAGCCGCTTGACGGCCGGAAGCATTTCGATCATCGCTTCGGCTGCAGCCATGTGCATCGCCGTCGGAAACGTATCGTTCGAGGACTGCGACATGTTCACGTGGTCGTTCGGGTGAACCGGGTTTTTGCTGCCCATTTCGCCGCCCGCCATCTCAATGGCGCGATTTGAGATCACCTCGTTCACGTTCATGTTCGTCTGCGTGCCCGAGCCGGTCTGCCACACGCGAAGCGGAAAGTGCGCGTGCAGCTTGCCGTTCACCACTTCGTCGGCGGCTGCGACGATGAGGTCCTTCTTCGCGTCCTCCAGCTTGCCCAGATCGTTGTTGACGAGCGCCGCAGCTTTTTTTAACGTCGCCATCGCCTTGATGACGGCCCGCGGCATCTGATCGCGCGGCGTGCTGCCGTCCCCGATATCGAAGTGAATGAGCGAGCGCGCGGATTGGGCGCCGTAGTATTTTTCGGCCGGGACGTCGATTTTGCCCATCGAGTCGGACTCGACGCGCACGCCCGTTGTGTCGGGTATCGTATTCGCTGTGGTCATGGCCACGTTATCTTCGCCGATTGGACCCGGTTTCAGCCTCGACCTAGGTCGCAGGCGGCGCGCGCAGGCGCAGTGGTGCCGGCCGGCCGCATCTCAATGACTTCGTAGACGGCGAGCGGAAAGCGCGGATCGTACCCGCGCCGCGAACAGCGCCCGCAACTCATGGGCTGCGTCGGCCGGCGCCTGCGCAGCAACTCGACGGTGCAGCGCTCGCAGCGCAGAATGTACCGTTTTGCGGATTCGCGAATCGGCGCCGCGCTTCCGAGATCGTGGTAAATCGACGTCAGACCGCACTCGCGCATCTTTTTCTTGAATCGCGAGCCGTGGCCGGTATCGCCGCAGCGGCCGAAAAGCCACGCATGAATCATTTCGTGCAGCAGCGTCTCGCGCAGTGCTTGCGGATGCGACTGGAAATGCTTGGGCGAAAGCTCGAGCAGCAGGGGCCGTTCGTTATAGGTGATGCGTCCCGCCGAATTCGAGAAACGCGCGTTGTAGCGAATGCGGCACGCGGCTATCTCTCCATTGAAAAAGTAGTTGTTCAGTTCTGCGAAGAGCAGTTGCAGATCGGTTTCTGAGGGGAGCAGCACGAAGAGTTTTTCGTCATCCGTCCAAACGAGTCTTGTGACCGATTCTCAGAAACGCGGTTTGCCGCCGCGTGCGTACTTGCCGGGCGTGGTGATTTTTGCCGTACTCTTCTTCGGTGCGCTGGCTTGGCTGCTCCGCATCGGCTTCGGAACCAGCGGCTCGGTCTTCGGAACCGGCTCGGGTGCGGCGGTGAGCGGCGCGAGCGCGGCGCCGGTACAGCCGGATCGCGTCAGTGTCGAAGGCGGCGGACCGCCGGCCGCCGTGCGCTTGCAGCTCGCGCAATTGAACGAACGGATCGCTAAGCACCCGAAGGATGACGTCGCGCTCACGCAACTCGGCGACCTCTATCTGACGGCAGGCATGTACGCAAAATCGATTCCGCTCTACAAGCGCGCGCTCGCGGCCAACCCGCACAATGCCGCGGCGAGTGAGGGCTTGAGCCAAGCCGAAAGCGCCATTGGAGGTTCCCTACGTTGAAACTCTACGTATCGTGCGACATGGAAGGCACTGCGGGCGTATGCAGCTGGATGCAGTGCGATCCGACGAACCCCGTCGAGTACCCAATGTATCGCCGGTACATGTCGCAGGAAGTCCGCGCCGCAATCGACGGCGCACGCGAGGGCGGGGCGACGGACGTGCTGATCAACGACTCGCATTGGGACATGCGAAACGTACTCTGGGATGAAATGCCCGACGACGTGCGATTGATCTCGGGCTCGCGCAAGCCGTTTTCGATGTCCGAAGGCGTCGACCGCGGCTTCGATGGTGCGTTTTTAACCGGCTATCATGCGAAAGTGGGCGATGCGAACGGCGCCCTCGCACACACGTATACGGCCGACGTGCTGTACGATGTGCGCGTCAACGGAACGTCGTGCAGCGAAGCGCTCTTCAATGCGGCGATGGCCGGCTATCACGGCGTTCCGGTGCTGCTGATCACCGGCGACCGCACGATCGTTGAAGACGTGACGCGTCAGATGCCGTGGGTCACCGGCGTAATCGTCAAAGAGAGCATCGGGCACTATGCGGCCAACTCGCTCACTCCGCGCGCCGCGCAAGAGGCCATTCGCGCGGGCGCACGCGAGGCGGTACGGCGCAGGAACGAAGCTCGGCCGTTCGTCTTTGAATCGCCGATCGTGATGGAACTGGACACGACGCGCGTCGAGCAGGCCGACTTCATCGAATTGATGCCGGGCTTCGAGCGCATCGGCGGCCGAACGCTGCGATTCGCGCACGACGACTACGCCGAAATCTTCCGCGCGTTCGTCGCCGCCTTTCGCCTGGGCGGCGCCGCCTCGGCGGTCGCATGAAGCTTTACGTGTCCTGCGACATGGAAGGCACGGCGGGCGTTTGCAGCTGGGAGCAGGTCGACGCGCGCGGTTACAACCGCGAATACTTTGCATACCAGCGCTACATGACGCACGAAGTGCGCGCTGCGATCGAAGGCGCGCGCGAGGCCGGCGTGACGGATGTGCTCGTCAACGACTCGCACGGGCCGATGCGCAATCTTCTTTTCGACGAACTGCCGAGCGACATTCGCGTCATCTTCGGCAATCGAAAGCCGTTTTCGATGGTGCAGGGCGTGGACGACTGCGACGGCGTTTTTTTTACGGGCTATCACGCGGCGATCGGCACCGAGAACGGAACGCTCGCTCACACGTATTCACCGGGATGTATTTACGACGCGCGCATCAACGGCGTGCGCTGCAGCGAAGCGACGCTCAATGCGGGGCTCGCCGGCCACTACGGCGTTCCGGTCCTGCTCGTCACCGGCGATCGCGTGACCATCGATGAAGTCACCGAGCAAATGCCATGGGTCACCGGCGTGGTCGTGAAGAATGGCATCGGCCACCATAGCGTCGACTCACTCGCACCCGTCGCGGCACAGCGACTCATTCGGGCCGGCGCCGCCGACGCGGTGCGCAACGCGACGCGCGCCAAGCCGTACGTGTTCGCCGCACCTATTACGCTGGAAATCGACGTTACGCGTGTCGAGCAGGCCGATCTCATCGAGCTGATTCCAGGCTTCGAACGCGTCGCCGGCCGCACGGTGCGCCTGGTCCACGACGACTATCCGACCGTCTTCAAAGCCTTCGTCGCCGCCTTCCGCATGGGGGCGCTAGCGCTCTAAGGGCGCCTCATTTT
>JALYTZ010000288.1 GCA_030854025.1 Vulcanimicrobiota bacterium | reverse complement strand
CGTAAGATCCCAAGCGAAGAGCAGTGCATCTTTCACGATTCCCGAAAGCGCTCCAATGCGTAGATGCACCACTGCAACCCGATCGGCGCCTTCGACGCGTGCCTGCTCGCTTACGCTATCGAGGATCGCGACGGCTACGGAAACTTCGTGCACTGCGCTCGATCGTCGCGCAAAGTTGCGCCCCCTTATTGTTATTGAGGTAATATGGTACTACAATCGTAGCCTGCGATGCCAGTGGAAATTTGATAGGCTCGCAGTTTAGAATGCCGCGCTCGCGTTAACGCTACGGCAGGCCATGATTGCCTGCGAGGAGGCCGGTGCTCATGGCGGTCCAAGCTCCAACAGAAGTAAACATTTTATGGATTAACGCGGGCCTGAGTTGCGACGGCGATTCGGTCGCACTTACCGCTGCGATGCAGCCTTCGATTGAAGAGATTGCGCTCGGCGCGCTTCCCGGGTTGCCGAAAGTCAACATCTACTGGCCTCTGATCTCCTACACCGAAGGCGATGAGTTCATGAAGGCTTTTTTTAACGCCGCAAAAGGTGAACTCGATCCGTTCGTTCTCGTGATCGAAGGATCAATTCCCAACGAGTCGATCAAGAAAGAAGGCTACTGGACCGGGTTTGGCAACAACCCCGACACCGGTCAGCCGATGACGACCAGCGAGTGGATCGATCGTCTCGCGCCGAAAGCGCTAGCCATTCTTGCGGTGGGAACGTGCGCGACGTACGGCGGCATTCACGCGATGGCCGGTAATCCGACCGGTGCTATGGGCGTTCCCGACTATTTAGGCTGGGACTGGAAATCAAAAGCCGGTCTTCCGATCGTATGCGTTCCGGGCTGCCCGATTCAGCCGGACAATCTTTCCGAAACAATTCTTTACTTACTGTGGCAAGCGGCCGGCAAAGCGCCGATGATTCCGCTCGACGACTCGTTGAGGCCGAAATGGCTGTTCGGACAAACGGTGCACGAAGGGTGCGATCGCGCAGGATACTACGAGGGCGGCGACTTCGCAACCGAATACGGTTCGCCCAAGTGCATCGTTAAACTGGGGTGCTGGGGACCGGTCGTTAAGTGCAATGTTCCCAAACGAGGGTGGATGGCCGGAGTCGGCGGTTGTCCGAACGTGGGCGGCATCTGCATCGGCTGCACCATGCCCGGATTTCCCGACAAGTTCATGCCCTTCATGGACGAGCCGCCCGGCGGCAAGATTTCATCGAGTGCGAGCACGATCTACGGCAGCGTGATTCGCGCAATGCGTTCGTTCACCGAGCAGACGCTCGACGAAGAACCGAAATGGCGACATAAGGGCACGAAATTGACGACTGGCTACAAACCTCGCTGGTAAATTGCACTCACATTTGATTCAAGAGGCGACGTATGGCAATTAAAGACTTGCCCAGCACCGGAGAAGGCACCGGCGGCAGCCGGCTCGTGGAGATGGCGTGGGACCCGATAACGCGCATCGTGGGCAGCCTCGGCATTTACACGAAAATCGACTTCAAGGCGCGCAAAGTCGTCGAGTGCCACAGCACTTCGTCGGTCTTCCGCGGATACAGCGTCTTCATGAAGGGCAAAGATCCGCGCGACGCACACTTCATCACCAGTCGCATCTGCGGGATCTGCGGCGATAATCACGCCACGTGTTCAGTCTACGCGCAAAACATGGCGTTCGGCGTCAAGCCTCCGCCGATTGCCGAATGGATCATCAACCTCGGTGAAGCGGCCGAGTACATGTTCGATCACAATATCTTTCAGGAAAACTTAGTCGGCGTCGACTTCTGCGAAAAGATGGTCCGTGAGACGAACCCCAGCGTGTGGGAGAAAGCGAAGTCGACACCCGCACCGCACGCCGGCGAACACGGATACAAGACGATCGCCGACATCATGACGTCGCTGAATCCGTTCACGGGCGACTTCTACCGGCAAGCACTGCAGATCTCGCGATACACGCGCGAAATGTTCTGCCTTATGGAAGGCCGCCACGTGCATCCGTCCACGCTCTATGCCGGCGGCGTAGGGACGGTTGCGACCCATCAGGTGTTCACCGACTACTACACGCGGCTGATGCGCTACGTCGAATATATGAAAGTCTGCGTGCCACTGCACGACGACCTGTTCGACTTCTTCTACGACGCGTTGCCCGGGTACGAAGAAGTCGGCCGCCGCCGCATTCAGCTCGGCTGCTGGGGAGCATTCCAAGATCCCGACTACTGCAATTTCCAGTATAAGGACATGGCTGACTGGGGCCGCAAAATGTTCGTAACGCCGGGCATCGTCGTCGACGGAAAGCTGGTGACGAACAGCCTAGTCGACATCAATCTGGGCATCCGCATTCTGCTCGGTTCGTCGTACTACGACGACTGGGAGAATCAAGAAACGTTCGTCCGCCGGGATCCGCTCGGCAATCCGGTCGACCGTCGCCATCCGTGGAACATGCACACCCTGCCGATGCCGCAGAAGCGCGACTTCAACGAGAAGTACAGCTGGGTGATGTCGCCTCGCTGGTATGACGGCAAAGACTACCTTCCGCTCGACACCGGCGGCGGCGCGATCGCGCGCTTGTGGTCGACCGCGCTCTCCGGGCTAGTCGATATCGGCTTCGTGAAAGCGACGGGAAACAGCGTCGTTATCAACCTGCCCAAGACTGCGTTGCTTCCCGAGAAAACGTTGGAGTGGAAGATTCCGAAGTGGAGCAATACGATCGAACGCGATAGGGCGCGCACGTACTTCCAAGCCTATGCGGCGGCGTCCGCGCTCCACTTCATCGAAAAGGCGCTCGACGAAGTTCGAGCGGGCAACACGAAAACGTGGGAAAAATTCAGCGTTCCCGACGAGGGCTTGGGCTGCGGATTTACCGAGGCCGTGCGCGGCGTGCTCTCGCATCACATGATCATACGCGATGGAAAGATCGCCAATTACCATCCGTGGCCGCCGACGCCCTGGAATGCCAATCCGCGCGACATCTATGGGACACCGGGACCGTACGAAGACGCGGTTCAAGGTTGCCCGATCTTCGAAGAAAACGGGCCGGAATCGTTCAAGGGCATCGACATCATGCGAACGGTGCGCAGCTTCGACCCGTGTCTTCCCTGCGGCGTGCACATGTATCTGGGCGACGGAAAAACGCTGGAGACCGTACACTCCCCTCTCGCACCATTCGACCACTGAATGCACGCACTCGAATCGCGAACGGACGCACAGACGCTGTGCGAGCGCATCGAAACGCTGCTGGCGAGCTTTGACGGCGCACCGGCTCCCGGCAAAGCTCGCGCGCAGGCCGAACGGCTTGTCGGCGCCCTCATGCAGCTCTATGGTGCGGGACTGCGTCGCATGATGGAAATCGTCGACGAAACCGATCCGGCGGTTTCAACCTCGATCTTCGAACGTTTCGCATCCGAGCCCGCCATCGCGGGCATTCTTTCGTTGCACGGACTGCACCCGGTACCCGTCGAGGAACGCGTGCATCAGGCACTGGAATCGGTGCGGCCATACCTGAAATCACATGCCGGCAACGTTGAAATCCTCGACATTCGCGGAAGCGTGGTCCACATCGCAATGGCGGGCAGCTGCGATGGATGTCCGTCATCGGCCCTCACGGTCAAGAACGCGATCGAGCGCGCGATTTTTGACGCGGCGCCCGAAATCAGCGAAGTGCGCGCCGAGGGCATCGAGCCCGCCGCGGATTGGAGCATGCTGCACGTTGTCGGCGACTGTCCGGCACCGGCCAACGCATAAACCTATGGACCGTTCGCTAGCGCGATTTCTGCAAGAGAAGCCGGCCGTCGCGCCGGGCGAACGGTGCGAAATGTGCACCGCGGCGCTTGCCGCTGAGCACTCGCACGTCGTCGATATGCACGACCGCCGCCTGCTCTGCGCCTGCCGCCCGTGCTATCTGCTCTTCACCTATCAAGGCGCAGCCCAGGGTCGCATGAAAGCCGTTCCCGACCGCGTCGTCCATCTGCACGATCTGCGAATTGACGACGCTCAATGGAACGCGCTCGCCATACCGATCAACCTCGCGTTCTTCTTTACAAACAGTCAAGCAAACGCGCTAGCCGCGTTCTATCCCGGGCCGGCCGGGGCGGCTGAATCCGAACTCCCGCTGGAAGTGGCGAAATCTATTCTGCAAACGCATCCGCTTCTAGCGACGATGGAACCCGACGTGGAGGCGCTGCTCATCGAGCGAAGCCTCGAGGGACCGCAACGCGCATTTCTCGTTCCCATCGACGCGTGCTACGAATTGGTAGGCGTCATTCGGACCCACTGGAAAGGCTTCGACGGCGGCGATGAGGCGCGAGCTACAATCGACGCGTTTTTCGCTCGATTGCTGGAACGCAGCGGAACGATGACCGGAGCGCGCTCGTGAGCGACCTGAAGTTCGAGGTTATAGGTGCGCGCGCCGAACGCTACGCGGCTACTCCGCTTTTAATGCTGCGTTTGCGCATCACCGAATCCAGCGGTGCGCGCATCGCCACCCTTGCGCTGCGCGCGCAGATTCAGATCGAATCCCGCGAACGACACTACTCAGGCGCGGAGGAAGGCAGGCTCTACGAACTGTTCGATACGCCGTCCCGATGGGGACAAACGCAGCGCACGCTGCTCTGGACGCACGTTTCCGCGATGGTTCCCGAGTTCGAAGGATCGGTTGAGATCGACTTGCCGGTGCCCTGCACCTACGACTTCGAGGTCGCCTCGAGCAAATATCTCGACGCGCTGCGCGACGGCGAAATACCGGTAACGCTGCTTTTTAGCGGCACGCTCTTCACGCGCGACGTTGGCGGATTCGGCGCGGAAATGATTCCATGGGAGAAAGAGGCGCGCTGCCGCATTCCCGTGGCCGCGTACCGCGAAGCGCTCGACGCTCATTTCCCGAACTCGGCGTGGATCCGCGTGCGGCGAGAATCGTTTGATGTTCTGTACGAATTTAAAGCGCGCAAGGGACTGCGGACCTGGGACGAGGCGCTCGACGCGCTGATCGCAAGCGCGACCGCTGCGGCGGGCGATGCCCCATGAATGCCCTCGATACCGCCCGCGCCGTGGGAAACGCCGTGCTCTACGAAGGGTATCTGCTTTACCCGTATACTGCGTCGGCCGCAAAAAATCGGCTGCGCTGGCAATTTGGCGTAGTTGCACCCCGCGAATACGCAACCAACGGAACCGGCGAGAACGCTCACATGCAGACCGAGGTCCTCGTCGATGCCTCCGGTACGCCGGTGGTCGGCATTGCCGTGCGGTTTCTGCACGTGCAGGCGCGAACGGTGGAAGCCGCGGCGCACGCCGCATTCGAACCCGTCTCTGCCATCACGATTGACGGCACCGACTACCTCTCATTCGACGAATCGGTCGAACAGGAATTGACGGCATCGGTCGGCTTGACCGGGGGTGCGCCGGACGTTCGGATTCCAATCGACATCCCCGCGTACCGTCACACGGAAAAGCTGCGCGACGGCAACGGCATTTTGCGCGGCCGAATCGTACGCCGGCGCTGGGCGCTCCGCGGAACCATTGCAATCGATTGGGAGCGACCCGGAGAATTCATTCGATTGCGCGTGCGAATCGAAAACGACTCGGAGGTAGTTCCCTCGGCCGAGCGCGGGACGGCTTTGCGAACGGCATTCGTTTCGACGCATACGCTGCTCACAATCGAAGGCGGACGCTTCGTTTCGCCGCTCGATCCGCCGCACGACGCGAACGGTTTGCCGTATCGCTGCGATAACCAGCACACGTGGCCGGTGTTAGTTGGCGAGCCCGCAGGCGACGAGCAGCACGGTACCGCCGTCTTGTCCTCGCCGATCATCCTGGATCAATTCCCAAAGATCAACGCGCGTAGCGACGGCGACAAATTCGATGGAACCGAAATTGACGAGCTTCTGAATCTGAGCATTCTGACGCTGAGCGACGATGAGAAGCGCGAAGCGCGCGCAACAGATCCCGCCGCGCGTACGCTCATCGATCGGGCCGAAAGCCTTTCGCCCGACGATTTCTTGCGTATGCACGGCATTATGGGCGCCGGCGACGGGCCAGGCGCCGCAAGCATCACCGTTGGCGACGTAACTCTCGCGAAGGGTTCGCGCGTTCGCCTGCATCCGAGCCGGCGCGCCGACAGCTGGGACATGTTCTTGGACGGAAAGGACGCGCATGTGCAGGCGGTTCATACCGATTTCGAAGGCCTCGACTACGTAGCCGTTACCGTCGACGACGACCCGGCAAGCGACTTCCACGAATGGTACGGCCGTTCGCTGTTCTTCTATCCCGACGAGGTCGAGCCGTTGTGAAGACGCTGGTGGCCGGCGTCGGCAATATTTTTTTCGGCGATGACGGCTTCGGTCTGGAAGTTGCGCGACTGCTGGGCGAGCGGCCGATGCCCGAAGGCGTACGCGTGGCGGATTTCGGCATTCGCGGCATCCATTTAGCGTTCGAACTGCTGAGCGGCTACGATCGGGCCTTTCTCATCGATGCGGTCTCGCGCGGCGGTGAGCCCGGAACACTCTACGTCATCGAACCGGATTTGAACGCGCGCGGCGGCGTACCCGATTCGCACAGCATGGAACTGCAAAGCGTTTTCGCATTCATGCATCAGCTCGAGGGTCCGCGTCCGCTTATCGAAATCATCGGATGCGAACCGTCCGTTCTCGACGATCGCATGGAATTAAGCGAACCCGTTCGACGAGCACTACCCGCAGCGCTCGCAGTGATCGAGCGTAAGCTTGGCGACTCGGTGTACGCCGCGTCGCCGGAGGCCATTTCATGAAGAAAAGATATATCGTTGGAGCGCTTGCGCTCGCAGGCGGATACTGGCTCATCAAGCAGGCGATCTCAATGCAGGGCGACCTCGCCCACTACAACCGATTGCGCGCGATGTCCGGTGACGGCCCGCTGCGCGAAGAAGTTCCGGCGATGCTCCAACAGATTAAGGAGAACTTCGCCGAAACCAGCGGGCAGCTGCACGGCGTTCTCGGCTCGCTGCCCGCTGACGCCGCCCGGTACGCGCGCATCAAGGCGATGTAACGCACAATGTGTCTTGCGATTCCAGGGCAGGTCGTGGAGTTTTCCACAGAGCAGCCGCTTTTGGCAAAGGTCGATGTTGCCGGCGTGCGGCGCAACATCAACGTCGGGCTGCTCGAAGACGGCGCGCTCGCAGTCGGCGACTGGATACTCATCCACGTCGGATTCGCCTTGAGCAAAATTGACGCCGAGCAGGCACGAGATCAGCTTCGCATGCTGCAGGCAATGGGCGAGGACGAACTGGCGATCGAAGAGGTACGCGGGTACACCTTCGATCAGACGCCGGTGCCGCGATGAAGTACGTCGATGAGTTTCGCGATCCAGTCTTGGTGAAAAACGTCGCGGCCGAAATCGCGCGCATCGTCGATCCGAACTATCACTATCGCCTTATGGAAGTTTGCGGCGGCCACACGCACGCGATCTACCGGCACGGGCTGGAAGATATTCTTCCCGATAACATCGACCTTGTGCATGGCCCTGGATGTCCGGTCTGCGTCTTGCCGACCGGACGCGTTGACGACGGGCTTTCAATTGCCGAACGGTCGAACGTCATCCTGACCGCGTTCGGCGACATGATGCGCGTTCCGGGGACGCGCGGCACGCCGCTTGAGTTCAAGGCGCGCGGTGCGGACATCCGCATGATCTACTCGCCGCTCGATGCGCTGCGGCTAGCCGAAGCGAACCCCGACAAGCACGTTTGTTTCTTTGCGATCGGCTTCGAAACGACCGCGCCTTCGACCGCGCTCACGCTGTTGCGCGCAAAAGCGCTGGGCGTGAAAAACTTCTCCGTCTTCTGCAATCACGTTACGATCGTTCCGGCGATTCGGGCGATCCTCGATTCGCCCGACATGCGTCTTGACGGGTTCATCGGTCCGGGCCACGTTTCGACCGTCAGCGGATGCCGTCCGTACGAATTCATCGCACGCGATTACGGCAAGCCGGTGGTGATCTCGGGCTTCGAGCCGCTCGACATGCTGCAGTCGATTCTCATGGTGCTAAGGCAGTTGCACGCGCGCGAGGCGAAGGTGGAGAATCAGTATGCGCGCATCGTGCCGTGGGACGGCAACGTGCCGGCCCTCAAAGCGATGGCCGAGGTCTTTGAATTGCGGCCGTATTTCGAGTGGCGCGGACTGGGATTCATCTCGCAATCGGCCCTCAAGCTCAATGCGGCGTACGCCGATTGGGACGCCGAATTGCGATTCGAGATCCCCGGCGTTCGCGTGACCGATCCGCGCGGCGCGCAGTGCGGCGAGGTTCTCAAAGGCGTTCTGAAGCCTCCCGACTGCAAGCTCTTCGGCAAGGCATGCGATCCGGAGCACCCGGTCGGCGCACTGATGGTTTCGAGCGAAGGCGCGTGCGCGGCATACTACCGCTACGTTCACCGCGGCGAATCGGTCACGGTATGATCGTCGATTCCACCCCGGCAGCAGCCGATTCATCCGCGATTCGCTTTCGCGATCCGCAGATCGAAATGGCACACGGCGCGGGCGGCAAACTCTCGCGCCGCTTGATCGAAGGGCTGATCGCGCCCGCTTTTGCAAACGCCGTGCTGCAGCCACTCGCGGATTCGGCGCTGTTCGATCTGCAGGGCACGCGCGTGGCGACCACTGCGGATGCCTACGTCGTAAAACCGCTGCGCTTTAACGGCGGTTCGATCGGCGAACTTGCGATAAACGGCACGGTCAACGATCTCGCAGTGGCCGGCGCGCACCCCGTCGGGCTTATGGCAACGTTCATCCTCGAAGCCGGACTGACCAATGCCGTTTTGCGCGCCGAGGTCGAAGCCATGGCGCTGGCGGCGCGGCGTGCCGGCGTCGCAATCTTCGGCGGCGATACGAAAGTGGTCGAACACGGCATGGCCGACGGCATGTATATCTCGACGTTTGGAATCGGGCGCGTCGATCCGCGGGCGAATCTCGGGCCGCAGCGCGTGCGGCCGGGGGACGCGGTGCTGCTTTCTGGGCCGATCGGGGATCACGGCATAACGATTCTTCTGGCGCGCGGCGAACTCGAATTGGAAACCGATCTCGCCAGCGACACGCGACCCGTGACGGCATTCGTGGGCGCTCTACTCGATAGCGCGGCGGAGGGTCTGCACTGGATGCGCGATCCGACGCGCGGCGGCGTAGCAACCGCGCTCAACGAACTTGCCCGCGATGCATCCTGCGGCGTCATTCTCGATGAAGAATCTATACCGCTGCGAAACGAAGTGCGCGGCGCCTGCGAGATTTTGGGACTGGATCCGCTGCACATCGCGAACGAGGGGCAACTCATCGCGATCGTCGCAGACGAGTTCGCGGAAGACGCACTCGCGGCGATGCGGGCCGTTCCCGGCGGCGAGGCCGCAGCGCGCATCGGTGAGATCCAGTCGGAGCCGTCGAAAACGGTGCTCTGCGTGAACGGGTACGGGGGTACCCGCGTCGTCGACATGCTGGTCGGCGATCCGCTTCCGCGAATATGTTGAAGCTGGATGACCGCATTGCGGAAGGCGTCGCGGAACGCAAAGCCGTTTCGCGTGCGTTTTTTCCTGCGCAAGCGCCGACGCTCGCACACGCTTGCCGCCTTATGGCCGAACGATTTCTGCGCGGCGGGCGCCTCTTAGCCTTCGGCCGCGGGCCGTATGCTACCGATGCTCAACATGTTTCGGTGGAGTTTCAGCACCCGGTTCTGGTCGGAAAACGCGCTCTTCCGGCGCTAGACTTAAGCGCGGCCTTTCGGGATTGGATTCCCGCAATTACCTGCGAAAACGACATGGTCGTCGGCTTCGCACCGCCGAGCGGCGATCCCGACGTTACACAAACGCTTGCGGATGCACGCCGGCGCGGGGCGATGACGTTCGCCATGCCGGGCGAGGATGCGGATTACGGCTTCGCAGCGCCCAGCGACGACGAACACGTCAATCAGGAAATGGTCGAGATTCTGTGCCACACGCTCTACGAGAACGTGCACGTGTTTTTCGAACACCGGGAACGCGGTCACGACGATGTCGGCGCGTCTTCATTTCTGTACCCGTATCTCGGTTCGGCGCAGCAATCGCTCGACGCGCTCGAACGCGACGTAGCCGCCTCAATCGTCGACAAAGCGAGCGATGCCGAGCGCCTGCGCGACGAACTCGTCTTGAACGCTTCGCAACAGATTGCGGAGGTGACGCACGTTATCGGGCAACGCCTGGATGCGGGCGGGAGGCTGCTGCTTTTCGGGAACGGCGGTTCGGCAACCGATGCCAATGACTGGGCACTGGACTGCATTCTGCCGTCCGTCGATGCGCCGGTGATTCCGGCGATCTCGTTCTCCCAAGAACCGGCGACGATTACCGCGATTGCAAACGACGTCGGAACCGATGTCGTATTTCAGCGACAACTGATCGCGCACGCGCGGCCGAACGACGTCGCGATCGCGCTCTCGACCAGCGGTGGCTCGCGGAATATTATCGCGGCACTGGAAGAAGCGCGCAAGCGCGGCCTGACCACGGTCGCGCTGCTCGGATACGATGGCGGCGAAATCGCGCGACGAGGCCTGGTCGACAGCGCAATCGTCGTGCACTGTGATTACATCCCGCGCATCCAGGAAGCGCAGGCAACCGTGTACCATCTGATCACCGACGGGCTGCGCCACCGATGACCGAGCTGTTCGGCACGCAAAGCTGCCCATACACGGCCGAAGTACGCGCGGACCTGGAGTGGAAAGGCGAAACCTTCGTCGAGTACGACGTCGAAGCGAATGCGCAAGCACGCGCGCGCGCGATTGAGATGACCGGCGATACGCATCTGGTGCCCGTGCTCGTCCGCGACGGAAACGTCGAGCAAATCGGATGGCAAGGCCGCGGATGTTACCTGCATCAGCGCTGACCGCTCAAGAGATCCACGTAAGCGGTATCGTTCAGGGCGTCGGGTTTCGACCGTTCGTGTATCGCCTGGCAACTGCGCACGGGTTGACCGGGTGGGTTCTCAACGGCGAGCGCGGCGTACACATCCACGCGGAAGGTTCCGCTGAAGTGCTCGCTGACTTTACCGACGCAATCCGCGCGCAAGCGCCACCGGCAGCTCACGTCACCGGACTTGAAGTTACCACAGTTGCGCCCGAGCAGTTTTGCGGTTTCGAAATTCGGCAAAGCGCGAAGCAGGCGCGACCGACGGTGCGCGTCTCACCCGATCTCCCGATCTGCGATGCGTGCCTTGCGGAACTCTTCGATCCAACTGACCGGCGGCACGGGTATCCCTACATAAACTGCACCGATTGCGGCCCGCGCTACAGCATTATCC
>JALYTZ010000227.1 GCA_030854025.1 Vulcanimicrobiota bacterium | reverse complement strand
ATGTCAAGGTGTTCTCGCGCGAAAACGGCGACGAACTCTCGCCCGGGGTCAATCACCTCGTGCGCGTCTACGTCGCGCAGAAGCGCAAGATTCTGCAAGGCGACAAGATGGCCGGACGTCACGGCAACAAGGGCGTCATCGCCAAGGTTCTGCCCGAAGAAGACATGCCGTACATGGAAGACGGCACGCCCGTTGAGATCGTGCTCAATCCGCTCGGCGTTCCCTCGCGCATGAACCTCGGCCAGATCATGGAAACGCACCTGGGCTGGGCGGCAAAGATGCTCGACATGTACGTCGCTACGCCCGTGTTCGACGGCGCGCACGCCGAAGACATCGCCGAATGGCTGCAGGACGCTGGTTTGGCCGCCGACGGAAAAACGTGGCTTCGCGACGGCCGATCCGGCGAACGGTTTGGGCGTCCGATCACAGTCGGTCAAATCTACATGCTCAAACTCGCGCACCTCGTCGATGATAAGATCCATGCGCGCTCGACCGGTCCGTACTCGATGATCACGCAGCAGCCGCTGGGCGGCAAAGCACAGTTCGGCGGCCAGCGCTTCGGCGAGATGGAAGTCTGGGCGCTCGAAGCCTACGGCGCCGCATACACGCTGCAAGAACTGCTCACGGTTAAGTCCGACGACGTCGTCGGTCGCGTGAAAACGTACGAAGCGATCGTCAAGGGCGAAAACGTCATGGAACCCGGCGTTCCCGAATCGTTCAAGGTGCTGATCAAAGAACTCCAGTCGCTTGCGCTCGACGTGAAAGTACTCACCGAGAACCGCGAAGAGATCGAGATCAAGATCCAAGACGACGACATGGGTGAACGCGCGCAGGAAATCGGTCTGCTCATGGGCGACGAGGATCCGCGCATGACGCAAACCGTTACGGCGCAACGCGAAGCGGAGTCACAACGCGCCGCAATCCCGCTCGAAGGCGAAGAAGCCGTAGCCGAACCCGAAGAGGACGAGGAAGAGGAAGAGGTCGACGACAGCAAGCCGATCGACACGTCGGCTCCGCTGCCGACGCCGCCTCCGATGCCGGCCCGATCCGAAGAAAGCGACGACGAGTTGCTCCTCGACGAAGAGCCGGCCGTCGAAGAAGAGGAAGAGGAAGATCAGGGCTATCAGCTCGAGGAAGAGGACGAGGAGGCAACTGAAGAGGCGTCTCCTTATGGCGAAGAAGACGAAGATCGCCCGATGACCGAATCCGAGGAAGAGTTCTAGCGTCTCGCATTCCCAACCGGATGCAGCAATGAAGGCCCGCGCGATCGCACGGGCCTTTTGCTTTGTTTTGCAGAAAACGACCGCCGTGGTGCAATGCTAGAGAAGCGGCGCGACGCGCTCCGCTTATGGGTGGCGCTAAGCATCCTGCTGCCGACCATTTTGAGCGTCGCGACAATTTCAATTTACCTGCTCGAGCGGCAAGCCGGCACGATGCAGCGTGAAATTCGCCGCGCGCAAATCGAGCGATCTACGGCTTTAAATCTGCAGCTCGACGAAGAAGCGGCCGTGCGCGGATACAGTGCGACGCACGAGCGTGCCTTTTTGTCCCCGTACGATCGCGCGCTTCCTCGCCTCGGCGACGTTTTTCGATCGTTAAAATTCGCGCTTCGCGTAACGCCTACCGTGGAAGACGATCGGCTCGCTGAAGACGAGCAGGCCATCAATGCGCGCTGGCTCCACGAAGTCGCGCTGCCGCTCATCTCAAACCCGTCGCGCAACTCGCAACGGCTCATGCTGCAAGGCAAGAATGATATCGACCAATTCCGGCGCGACGATCGCCGCATGCAGCAGATCTTGGCTATAGCCGCGGATCGAGCCGATGCGCGCTCGGCCCAAACCACTTCACGCGTCCTGCTGTTCAGTATCGGCAGTATCGGTTTGGTTGTGGCGATCCTCATTGCGGCGACCGTGGTGCAATTCCGATTGACGCGCGAGCTGGGAGTGCAGCGCCAAGCGTATCTGCACGAAAAGCGAATTGCCGACGTTCTTCAATCCGCGATCTTAGAAAAGACGTTGCCCGTTCATCCGGAGCTGAAATTCGACGCGGTCTACATTCCGGCAAGTCGCGAGGCGGCGGTTGGTGGCGACTGGTACGACGCCGTGGACGTCGGCGACGGGCGCATTCTGTTTTCGCTCGGTGACGTGACGGGCCACGGCCTCACCGCCGCGCTCATTATGAGTGCAATCCGACAGTCTATACTCGTCCTGGGCCAGCATGAGAAGAGCCCGGCCGAAGTTCTGCGCAAGGCCAACGCTACGTTGCGTCAACAGTTTCCCGATACGATGGCCACCGCCATTTGCGGCTTCGCCATGCCGGCCGAGCGTCGTCTGCTCTATGCGAACGCCGGTCACCCACCGCCGCTGCTGGTCACCCGCGACGGGACGTTCCTTGCGCAACCGTTCGGCTCGTTACCGTTAGGGTTCGATCACGCCGCCGCGTACGATGACGTCGCGGTAACGCCTGCGCCGGCTTCGTCTTTTCTTCTATATACCGACGGTTTAACCGAGTACGATCGGAACATTATTGCGGGAGAAGCCGTCTTGGAGCGCGAGACGCGCGCTCTTGCGCGAAGCGGCCGTCGGCATTTGGCAAAAGCGCTAGCG
>JALYTZ010000208.1 GCA_030854025.1 Vulcanimicrobiota bacterium | reverse complement strand
CTCGACGGATTGGTCCGGCGCGCAATCGCCGGCTCGCTGCCGGATGAAACGCTTGTCGTCTACGTTTCGCCGCTCAAAGCGCTCACGAACGACGTGCGCAAAAATCTCGAAATCCCGCTGGGCGAACTGTACGATTGCGCGCTGATGGCGCAGACGCCGCTGGATGTGATCCGCACGGCGGTGCGAACCGGCGATACCACGCAATCCGAACGCGCAAAGATGCTGCGCAAGCCGCCGCACATTCTGGTGACGACGCCCGAATCGCTCTACATCCTGCTTACCGCCGAAAAGTCGCGCGCACTGTTTGCTCACGTTTCCACCGTGATCGTCGACGAAATTCACGCGATGGCGAACAGCAAGCGGGGTTCGCATTTGGCGATAACGCTCGCGCGCTTGGATCATCTGGTCGAATCGAACGGCGGTGCAAAGCCGCAGCGAATCGGCCTTTCCGCCACCGTGCGGCCGCTCGAAGACGTCGCGCGTTTCTTGAGCCCGACGGCTGAAATTGTCGACGTCGGCAGCCGGCGTGAAATGACCGTCTGTGTCGAAGTTCCGGGCGACGAACTCGGCGCGGTCGCCAGCAAAGAGTTGTGGAGCGAAACGTACGACCGCGTGGCAGATTTGATTCGCGAGCACGAAACGACGCTCGTCTTCGTCGGCACGCGGCGCATGAGCGAACGCGTCGCCTTCGCGCTGACCGAACGCCTCGGTGAAGATGCCATCCTTCCGCACCACGGCAGTCTCTCGCGCGAAGCGCGTTTCACCGCCGAACATCGCCTCAAAAGCGGCCAGCTGCGTGCCGTCGTCGCGACCGCATCGCTCGAACTGGGAATCGACATCGGCTCGATCGATCTGGTCATTCAACTCGGTTCCCCACGATCGTTCGCGGTTGCTTTGCAGCGCATCGGTCGTTCGGGCCACTGGGTCGGCGCGCTGCCCGAGGGACGGCTTTTCCCAACGACGCGCGACGAGCTGATTGAATGCGCCGCAATCGTACGGGGCATCCGCAGCGGCGGTATGGACGCGCTGGTCATTCCGTCGCGGCCGTTCGACATTCTCGCTCAGCAGATCGTCGCGTCATGTGCGGCACACGAGTGGGATGCCGATGCACTCTTCGCGATGGTCCGAGCGGCCGACCCGTACCGCGACCTGCAGCGCGACGACTTTGAATCGGTACTTTCCATGCTTGCCGACGGTATCGCGACATCGCGCGGCCGCAGCGGCACGTACCTGCACTACGACCGCGTCAACGGACGGCTGCGCGCTCGACGCGGCGCGCGCCTGGCCGCGATTACGTCCGGCGGTGCGATTCCTGAAACGGCGAACTACAACGTCGTCGTCGAGCCCGAAGGAACGGTCATCGGCACGCTCGACGAAGACTTCGCCGTCGAAAGCATGGCCGGCGACATTTTTCTTCTCGGAACGAATTCTTGGAAGATCCGCCGTGTCGAAGCTGGAGTGGTTCGCGTCGAAGATGCGCACGGATCGCCGCCTTCGGTACCGTTTTGGAACGGCGAAGGACTGGGACGCACGGTCGAGCTTTCGCGCGAGGTTGCAACGCTGCGCACCGCGATCGACGAACGGGACGATGCCTCGGCGGTTGCGCTGCTCGAAGCGGAATGCGGCCTGGATCGCGCCGGTGCCGAGCAGTCCGTTGCGTACGTGCGCTCCGGTAAGGCAATTCTCGGCGTCGTGCCGACCGATCGCACCGTCGTCGCCGAGCGGTTCTTTGACGAAGGCGGCGGGATGCAGCTCATTTTGCACGCGCCGTTCGGTGCTCGCATCAATCGCGCGTGGGGGCTCGCCCTGCGCAAACGGTTCTGCCGTTCGTTCAACGTGGAATTGCAGGCTGCCGCCACCGACAACGGCATCGTGCTTTCGCTCACCGAACAGCACGCGTTTCCGCTCGACGCCGTTTTCGAGTATGTGAAATCTGCAAGCGCCGAATACGTGCTCACGCAGGCACTGCTCGGCGCGCCGATGTTCGGCGCGCGCTGGCGCTGGAATGCAACCCGATCCCTTGCGATCCTGCGCATGCGCGGCGGACGCAAGGTGCCTCCGCAGTTGCAGCGCATGCGTGCCGACGATTTAATGGCCGCGGTTTTCCCGGATCAAGCGGCCTGCGCCGAAAATCTCAGCGGGCCGATCCGCATTCCGGATCATATTCTCGTCCGCGAAACGATCGACAATTGTTTACGCGAAGCCATGGACTTCGACGGCTTTCTCGGCGTGCTGCGCTCGATCGAGA
>JALYTZ010000203.1 GCA_030854025.1 Vulcanimicrobiota bacterium | reverse complement strand
GTGTTGGTACGATGCGCCTAGCGCACGAGGATAATTTATGATACAGCGTTCGTACAATCCGACTCCCGTTACGACCAACGACCTTCGCCGTCCAACCCTGCCGATCGATCGGCAAGCCGGCGGCCTTTTCCTCGGCTGGGGTCCCAAGGTTTAACCGGCTCCAGCCGTGCCGGCCGTTTTTACCGTCGACCCGCGAAGCGGCGTCCCACTCTACCTCCAATTGATCGAACAGGTCAAACGGTCGGTGGCTCTGGGCGTCCTTGCATCGGGAGAGCAGCTCCCCACCGTCAAGCAGCTCGCAATCGATCTGACCATCAATCCGAATACCGTCGGACGCGCGTATCGCGACCTCGAACGCGACGGCGTCATCGAGACGGCTCCCGGACGCGGTTCGTTCGTGCGCGAGAACGGGTCGGCGCAAACGCAGTCGCAAGCCGCCGCAAGCGCCGTCGCTAAAGATGCGCTTGCGCAGGCGGTGCGCGATTCAAAATCGGTCGGACTTACCCGCGAACAGACACGCGTTCTTTTTTCCGCCGCGCTCGAGCGTTGGTTTCCGGAGGAAGCATGAGCACGATTTCAGTCGAGCACCTAAGCAAGTCGTATGGCGCATTTCGCGCCCTCGATGATGCGACGATCGAGATCCCGAGCGGCTGCGTCTTCGGCCTACTCGGCCCGAACGGATCCGGCAAAACGACGACGTTCAAATGCATGCTCGGCCTCGCGCGACCCACGTCGGGCAACGTTCTTTACGATGGGAAAAAACTGACGCCGCTTGACTTTGAACGGCTGGCGTACGTTCCCGAACGCAGCGTGCTGTACGAATGGATGAGCGTCGGCGACCACTTACAGCTTCAGCGCCGTTCGTTCGAGTACTACAATCCGAATCGAGCGGCCGAACTGCTCGCGCTTTTCGAACTCGATTCGCGAAAGCGCGTACGGTCCATGTCGAAAGGAATGCGCACGGCGCTCGCCATCGTGCTCGCTTTCTCGATCGAGCCGGCGATGCTCGTGCTCGACGAACCGACGAGTGGCTTGGATCCGGTCAATCAGCGAGCGGTTCTCAAACTCATCATCGATGCTGCCGCGCGCGGAACGACTGTCGTTTTTTCATCGCACCAAATCGGACAAGTCGAACGCGCCGCAGAACATATCGCCATTCTCAAGAGCGGCCGGATTATCTTGACCGGTTCGGTCGACGATCTCAAGTACGAGCAGAAAATCGTCGAAGGTATTTTTCCGACCGACGGCTTTTCCACCAACGGCTTTTCTAGCGACGCGCGCATCTCGCGCGTTGAACGTACGGCGCGCATCCTGCGCCTGACCGTGCGCAACGGCAGCGAACCGATCGCCGCGCAGGTGGATGCGCTTGGCGCGCAGAGCGTTCGCGTCGTCGATCTCAATTTAGAAGACATTTTTCTCAACGCCGTCGACCCGTCGCAGCAGACGGCCGATGTCGTGGAGGGGGCTTAATGAATTACGTCGAGCTTCTCCGGGTTTTTCGCGCTCTTCGCGTCGTAGGCATTATCCTCGGCCTGCTATTGCTGGCGGGTATAACGTTACGGCTCGTGTTTCTGCACGCCGGTTCACCCGAGACCTGGGTGCATACGGCGCAATTCGCGCCGGGTGCGCGCATCTCTACCGTTCATGCGGCCGACGGAACAACCCGCACCACGATTGACGACCCCGATCACACGCACGTCGTAATCGTCGATCGCGGCTATCTCGGCAAGCACATCACGATCGTCGAACCGAACGAGCGCGCAAACAGCCAGCGCGAAGGTCAGCACATCAGCATGGGTTCGATGTCGATGAACGAAGGTCGCCGCGCCGGCATGACTCGAATCGACTTCGAAACGGAGAACAGCGAAGATCTATCAATTCTCTTTATGGCGACCGTTCCGCTGGCGCTCATCTTTGCGACGCTCGTTTCCTGTACGCTCGCGAGAGAAAACGACGGACATCTGGAAATGGCCTGGACGAAGCCGATTTCCCGCGACGCCTACGCGCTGCGGTCGATCGGCACCGACCTCGCCGGCATCATCGTTACGGTGCTCGTTTCCGTTAGCGTGTTCATCGTCATCAATGCGATGTTCCAGCTTCCGCGATTTTATTTGAACGAGCGTGGCGCGGCGCTAGCCGCCTTGGCGTTCTTGGTCCCGATGGCTTGGTATGCGCTGCTTACCGCAGCGAGCGCTTCGCTCAAACGCGGTTCCGGCGCGGTACTGGGAACCGCGTGGCCGGTGGCGATCATTCTGCCGGGTCTCGTCGGGCTATTCGCAGCCCATTCTGAGTCGTCACTGGCAGTTGCGATTGCGGGCACGCTGCGCGCGATCGATACGCTCAATCCGCTCGTTTATTTGGGAAATGTCACCGGTTATAGCGGCGCGCACTTACTTTCGCGAGGCGTCAATGCGGAGCTGGTCGAGACAATTATCCTTCTGCTCGTTTACATTGCACTTGCGGTGCTGCAGTGGCGCCGCGTGGAGGCGTAGCCATGGACCTATTCGGAACGAAATGCACCATTGCACTCGGCACCTGGAAGCTGCGTTTCGTGCTTATGCTCGAGGACGACACGGAGACAACGCTGAAACGCGCGCCCGCCGAACACGCGCATCACGTCACGATTCTGCACGATCGGCAAAACGCTGCTAAAGGATGAAACTGCTCGGGTGAGCCGATTTGACGAACTTGAAATTTCCGCCGGCAATCGTGTAGAAATAGACGTTCGGATCGACGGGATCGCCGGTCGGCGTAAACTGGAAATCGCCGACCAGCGTGCGATAGGTCGTCGGCAAGCGTAGCGCGGCGAGCATCGCCAATCGGTTCGTGGCGCCGGCTCGCTGAGCGGCCAAAATGAGAATTTGCGCGGATGCGTAGCCGAACGCCGAGAGCGGCGTAACCCGCCCGACGTGTCCGCGAAAGTCCTGGAGCGTTTGGAAGACGCCCGGCGCGCGGTCCAGTGGCGGCAGCGACGTCGAAAGCGTGAACGGGCCGAGCGGCTCTGCGTACGTTGAAATCGTCGCAGGGTCGTAGAAACCGTCGCTGCCGCCAAATTTTCCGGTAAAGCCGGCGGTTCGTAAGGCCGGGATCAGCGGACCCATATCGGCCGTTTTGCCGCACAGGTAGATAAAGTCGGGCGATTTG
>JALYTZ010000176.1 GCA_030854025.1 Vulcanimicrobiota bacterium | reverse complement strand
GGCGTACGGTCGTGATCTGCTCGCGCGAATCGCTGCGGGTTCACCTGACGCGCTTTGCGCCGCCTCACGAGATCACGACCTTTCGGGCCGCGGATTTAGCCTTCGATCGCCAAGAGATGCAGCGGATCTTCGAACCGTTTGCAAATGACGAGGCCACGATCGAGCGCATTCGACAGGTGTCGCAAGGTTGGCCTATTGCGGTGTTTTTGCTGAAGCGTTTTGCAAACGAAGGCCGCATCGAAAATCTGCTCGAGAAGCTCGACGACGTCGCATTCGAAGAGTTACACGACTACCTTGCCGATCAGATTCTCGCCTCGCTCGATCCCCAGCTGATCGACGCGCTGTTCGCTTGCGCGTCAATTCCCAACGCGACGTCGACGGATCTGCGTCTCGTGCTCGAAACCGAACAAACGATGCGCGCCTTGGTGGAGTTTGCCAAAGAGTCCCCGTTCCTGGATCGAACCGTCGACGGCATCTATACCGTGCATCCGTTGCTCTCGTCGCTGCTGCTGGAGCACCACGAGGAGCGCCGCGCCGATTTGCTCGATGGAATTGCGAACTCGTACACGAAGGTCGGAGATTTTCAGCGCGCGGCCGAGCTGCATCTCGCGCGCGGCGATCGGCCGGCCGCCGCGAATGCCCTTTCGCAGCACGAAGTAATCGCCGATCACACGCCTTCGATGGCGTACGCGCGGGTACTCTCGTCGCTCGATCGCACCCTCGTGCAAATGTATCCTCGTCTTTGGGCCGTCACGGCGCTCTATCGCATGTTCTGCATCGATACCGAGGAGCTATTCGACGAAGCCGAGGCGCTTTGGCGCATGCTTTCACCCGAAGCCACCGCACTGGAACGCTTTTACATTCTCATGTTTCGCATGCTCTTCATGAGCTACATCGGCTTGGTGGAAGACGCCGAACTGATCTTGGAACAGTTCAGCCGCGCCTACGACGTACCGCAAGAGCCGAGACAGCCGCTTCACGGCTACATTGCCGCGATGCGCGGCATTCTGCTGGCTCGGGTTGGCCGCCTCGCGCAAGCGGAGCGCGATCTAACGCTCGCGCTCCCGTTCGTGCAGGTGCAAGACATTCTGTTTTCTCGAACGCTCTCGACACTGGGGTCCGACATCGCGCGAGTGCGCGGCGAGTTTGCGGTGGCCCGTCAATTCGTCGAACGAGGCCTGGATACGGCGCGACGTTCGGGGCTTCCGAATTTCATCGCGTTGGATCTGGCCGAAGGCGCGTTCGGCGCGTGGTTTTGCGGCGATGGCGACTTGTTTGCGCGTCGCGCCGGCGAACTCGACGGACTAATTTCCAAGAACGGCGTGCGCGGCTTTTCCTACTTTGCCGCCGTCGCGCGCGGTCGAAGCGCGCAGCCCGCCGACGCGGATCAGCTCAAATGGGTGATTTGCGGGCAGTTGATCGCGGCCGCGGGAGCCAAAGATTCCATGGCCGCGACCAAACACGCAAAAAGTGCGCTCGCGGCTGCCGAGCAGTATCGAAGCCCGTTCATGGAATGTCTGGCCGCGATATCGCTGGCACTCTTCGACGACATGCTGTTCGAGTCGATGCTGGCGCGCGCGGCGCAGTGTGCCGCTCAAACCGAATCGGTTCCGTTGGCAGCGGCGGTGCAGGCCATCGTCGAACGGCGCGCGACTTTCGGCATGCTCGATGCATTCGTTGCGCGGCTCCAGCACGATCGCATCGACCGCGTGCCGCTTCTGGACGTCGAACTTGCATCCGGCGTCGTGCGAACCAAGGGTGTTGAGGTGGTTCTTTCGGAACGCGAGCAAGGGCTGCTCGTCGCGCTCGCAATTCGGCGCGAAACCGTTCCGCGTTCGCGGCTCGCCGATCTGCTCTGGCCGGATCTGGAAGAGTACGCCGCGCGGAATGCTTTGAGCGTCTGTTTGCACCGGTTGCGCCAGCATTTAGGCGACGATAAAGCAATCTTACGCATGGGTGAGGGCTATCGGCTGCACGAGGACGTGCGCGTCGATCTGTGGGACATCGATCGCGTCGTGAGCGCGGTGCGTTCGCGCCCGGCGCTTTCGGGATCCGAGCGCGCGCTGCTGTGGACGACCTTCGGGCGGTTGTGCACTCAGCGTCCCGACCGCATGTTGAACTGGGAGTGGTTCGCTCCGATCGAGCGTCACCTCGCGGAACTGCGTTTAGAAGTCGCGCACCGCTTAGCCAGTGATGCGTTAAGTCACGGGGAACTGCGTAAAGCGCTCGAATTGGCGCATGAAATGATTCAGTACGATCCGTGCGACGAGGCCGCGCGCGAAATCGCGATCAGCGCGCATCTGCAAGGCGGGGACCGCGCGGCTGCGATGCGTCACTACCGCCAGTATCGCGATACGCTCTTGGCCGAATTACAGTGCGAACCGTCCGATGCCATAAAAAAACTCGTCGGTTTGACCGGAAAGACTGCGTAACCAACGGTGTTCCAGTTCATCGCGCTGCTCGCCGCCCTTACCGCGCCGGCGTTGCCAAGCCCGGCCCTGCATTACGACGTACTGATTTCAGCAGGCCATGAAGGACGCCCGGAAAGCTGCCCGCGTTTCCCCAAACATCACTGCAACCTGGGAGCGCCGGGAGAACGAGCGTGGACGTCGGTTGTTGCCGATGCCGCCGCCGGCATTCTTCGAGCGCACGGGTATTCGGTCGCGCGCGAGCCGGCCGATTTCGCTGAAACCTACGATGTGAAGGCGGCGATCTTCATTCATTTCGACGGCATCGACAAGCCGTGTACGAGCGGCGCGTCGATCGGGTACCATCACGCGAACGATGCGGCGGCAGCGGCTGCATGGCGCGCGCTGTATGCCCCGCTCTTTCCGTTCAAGTTCATGCCCGACAACTTTACCGTCAATTTGCGGGACTATTACGGATTTCGCCAGGTACATGCCGATGACGGTGCGTTGGTTTTGGAACTGGGCGAAGTGACGTGTCCCGCACAAAAAGCGTGGCTCGCGCCGCGTCTGCAATGGGAAGGCGCGACGATCGCGCATTTCGTGAGCCAACTTCTTGGCAGAGGCGATATTCCGATGCCCGGCTAATGCCGCGGCCATGCATCGATTCATTCTTTCGCTGATCGCGATGTTCGTGTTAGCGGCACCGGCGTCGGGAGCATCGCTCGATCAGTTGCGATGGCGCAATCTCGGGCCGGCCGTTTCAGGCGGTCGACTCGGCGCGGTTGCGGGCACCGATGCCGATCCGGCGCTCTACTATGCGGGTGCGGCGGACGGCGGTGTTTGGAAGAGCACGAACGGTGGACAATCGTGGCAGCCGGTATTCGATAAGCAAGACGTTGCGTCGATCGGAGCGATCGCGATCGATTCGCATGACGGAAATCGCGTTTGGGTGGGGACAGGGGAAGGCAATCCGCGCAACGACGTTACGCAAGGCGACGGCGTGTACGAAACACTCGATGGCGCAAAAACGTGGCAGCGCATGCTGCCGCTGCGAAATTCCCTGATTACGAAAATTCTCGTCGATCCGCGCGACTCCAATACCGTGCTGGTCGCAGTTCTCGGCGACCCATTTGCCGACAGCGCGGACCGCGGCGTTTATCGTACGACCGATGGCGGAAAATCGTGGACCAAAACCCTCTACCTCGGAGCCGACAGCGGCGCGTCGGACCTGGCTTCGTCCGCGAAATCGCCCAACGTTGTGTATGCCGGCATGTGGCAGTACCGTCGCACCGGTTGGAGCCTGCAGAGCGGCGGTCCCAACGATGGCCTTTATAAATCCACTGATAGCGGCGCAACCTGGCGCAGATTGAGCGGCCACGGATTACCGAGCGATGAAGAGGGCCGAATCGGTTTAGCGGTTGCGCCGGGCGATCCGCGTCGCGTCTACGCACTAATTCAATCCAAGGCGGGACTGTTGTGGCGCAGCGACGACGATGGCGCCACGTGGGCGATGGTGAGCAGCAATACGCTCATCGACGAGCGTCCGTTTTACTTCAGCCACGTGTTCGTCGATCCGACCGATGCGAACCACGTGTGGTCGGTGTCGGTACGCTTGACCGTGAGCACCGACGGAGGAAAAACATTCAAGACCACCGGCCGAGGAATTCACGGCGATCATCATGCGATGTGGAACGCGGCCGACGGCCGGCGCATCATCGAAGGAAACGACGGCGGCGTCGCACTTTCGCAAGATAACGGCGCGACGTGGGAATGGAAGAACGTCATCCCGATCTCGCAGCTGTATCACGTGGGCTTCGACAATCGCAATCCATATAACGTGTGCGCGCCGCTGCAGGACAACGGCGTTTGGTGCGCTCCCAGCGACGGCCTCGACGGCGCTCGATTAAGCGCGAGCCAATGGCACAATATGGGCGGCGGTGACGGCACCTGGGCCATTCCCGACGCGGCCGATCCAAATTTCATTTGGAGCACGAGCGGCGGCGGCAATTTTGCCGGCGAGATGGACCTGCTCGATACGCGTAGCGGTGAATCACGTACG